>JAJZAG010000156.1 GCA_021799555.1 Deltaproteobacteria bacterium
GGCGCAGCCGCGGCCCGCCTGCCCGCCGACGCGGCGTCAGGCGCGCTCGGCAGCGGGCCACGCGTAGGTGTTCGCCTTGACCGCCTGATAGTTGGCGTCGAGCGCGGGAGTCATCAGGATGATCGCGGCGATCCGCCGGGGCGGTGGGTTGAACTCAGGCGTTCATCAGCCGGATGACTTCGGCGCGGCCCCATTCGACTTCCGCGCGATGATGATTGGCCATCGCGGCAAGGAAATCATGGATTGGCCCGGTTCCGGGTGCGAGCGCGAGCGCGTCCTCGGTTTTTCGCGCGACCCATTCCTGCCCGCGCGACATCAGGTTCAGCCGTTCGCGCACCGTCGGCAACGCGGCGACTTTTGCGGCAAACGGGCCGGTCCTTTCCGATGGCGTGCCACCCGCCGAGCGGATTAGCGTTTCGATCTCGCGAACGTTGCGCGCTTCTTCATCGCGCGATCCGCGAAGAAAAACGCGCAACTCCTCCTGTTCCACCTCGCTGATTAAATCTTCGAGGGCGAGCACTCCCGCCCGCTCGGATTCGAGCAGCAGGTTAAGAGCATCCTGAAGCGCCTTGTCCACGCCGCGAATCTAGTAAGCGCTCAAGCCAGGCGCAAGCCGAAATGGATTCGCCCACGCCGATGAGATCGGGGCCGCGCGCGTCAGTCGGCGGCGTGACGGGAAGCGTCGAATTCCCGGGAACCGACGAGGCTCAGGGCCGGTTCGTGCTTCCACAAGCGCGCCCACCAGTTCTCGAGATCGTCGAATATTGAATAGGCGACCGGGGTGATAAGCAGCGTGATCACCAGGCACAACGTCTGCCCGCCAATCACCACGAGCGCGATCGCGCGCACCGAGGAGTCGCCCGTGCCGCGTCCGATCGCGACTGGAATCATGCCCGCGACGAGCGCCGCCGTGGTCATCAGGATCGGCCGCAGACGTTCGCGATTGGCGGTCAAAATCGCCTGCCGGCGCGGAAGCCCCTGGCGGCGCAAATTGATCGTCTGATCGATCTGGAGGATGGAATTCTTCTTCACGATTCCGAACAGCAGCAAAATTCCGAGCGTCGAGAACAGCATCAGGTGCTCGCGGAAAAACAACAGCGAGATCAGCGCGAACGGCACCGCCAGCGGCAGCGACAGCATGATCGTGATCGGATGAATAAAACTCTCGAACTGCGCCGCCAACACCATGTACATAAAGATGATCGAGAGCAGGAAAGCGACCACGAACCCGCTCACCATCTCGCCGTAGATCTTGCTCTCGCCGCCGAGCGCGGTCGTGTAGCCCGCGGGCATCTTGAGCGCCTTGGCGTCTTTGCGAACCTGGGCGATAACTTTGTTCATCGCGGCGCCCGGAGCGAGGTTGAAGATCAGCGCGATTTGACGCTGCCGGTCCTGCCGATCGATCTGCACCGGTCCGGTGCCATGGACGAGGTTCGCCACATTGTCGAGCCGCACCTGCCCGGCGGTCGCCGACGGTATGGTGAGGCCGGCGATCACGGCTGGGTCTTCGCGATCTTTTCCAGCAAGTTGCAGGCGAACGTCGTATGTGTCCTGACCTTCACGGTAGCGGGTAATGACATCGCCTTGAACCATCGTGCGCATGGTCTGCGCGATATCGCCGACCGACACGCCCAGGTCGGCCGCCTTCTGACGATCGATATGCACTTGCAACTCGGGCAGACCGCCTTCGTATGATGAATCCAGATCAACCACGCCCGGAAGCTTCTCGAGCATCGCACGCAGCCGGTCCGCATAATCCCTCAGCAAGTCCAGATTCGGCCCGCGCAAATCGTATTCGACATCGACGTCGCGATATCCCCCCTGCTCCCAGGGCTTCACCGCGTCAACGCTGATACGCATCGCGGGGAAGCCGGTCAGCATCGCACGCGCCTGCGCCATGATCTGTTCCTGCGACCGGACGCGCTCGCTGAGCGGGGCAAGCTTCGCAAGAACCTGCGCGACGGTCACGCGGTCGTCGCCGTTGGTGTCGCCGACCGTAGTGAAAAGGTGGCGCACCTCGGGAATCGTACGCAGCCGGGTTTCGATATCGCGAACGACGGCGTCGGTATGCGCCAGCGAATAGCCGGGAGGGGTTCGGATATTGACCGCGAATTCGCTCGAATCGTCGTCGGGCATAAAGGTCGCCCCAACGATCTTCGCCAGAAACGGAATCGAGATCACCAGGGCTATCGAGAGGGCGACGATCAAGCCGCGATGCGCCAGCGCCCAGCGCAGCGCAACTTCATACCACCGCTCGATCGCGCCAAAGAAACTCGACTTCTTCGCGCGCTTCTTGAGCTCGCCCGGCCGCGGCAGATAGCGCGAACAGAGCATCGGCGTCAGAGTGAACGCGACCAGCAGAGAAACCATGATCGCGAATGCCATCGTCAGCCCGAACGAATTGAGGAACCGCCCCATCACGCCCTTGATAAATGCAACCGGCACGAAGATGACCACCAGCGACAGCGTCGTGGCGCTGACCGCGAGCCCGACCTCGGCGGTGGCGGCTTTGGCCGCCGCGATCGGCTCCATCCCTTTTTCCTCGATGAAGCGGTAGATGTTTTCAAGCACGACGATCCCGTCGTCGATCACGATCCCGACCGCCAGCGTCAGCGCCAACAGGGTCATCCGGTTGAGCGTGAAGCCCATCCAAAGGATCAGCGAATAGGTCGAGATGATCGATACAGGAATCGCGACCGCCGCGATCAGCGTCGAGCGAATCGAACCCAGGAAGAAGAACACGACGATCGCGGCGCACACGCCGCCGAGCACCAGATGCTCCTGCACGGTGTGGATCGCGTCGCGGATGAAGCTCGAGCTATCGCGCGAGAAAATCACATTGATTCCGGGCGGGAGCGTGTCCTTGATCTCCGCGTAGCGCGCGCGCACGCGGTCAACAACCTCGATCGTGTTGGCGCCCGACTGCTTCGTGACCACCAGCGAGACCGCGTTCTGGTTGTCCCATCGCGACAGCGAGCGCGGCTCCTTGACGCTATCCTCAACGGTGGCGACATCTCCCACCGTGACTGGTTTGCCGTTTTGATCGGCGATAATCACGCGCGAAAAGTCGGGGACCGCGGTTATCCGGCCGAGCGTGCGCAGCATCTCTTCGGACATTCCGCGCGAAAGGCGTCCGCCGGGATACTCGACGTTCTGGCGATCCACCGCCGCCGCAATATCTTGCATCGACAAGCCGCTGGCGTGCAGCTTGGCCGCATCGACGGCGATGTGAATCTCGCGGTCGCGTCCGCCGGCAATATCGATGGCCCCGACGCCGTCGACGGACTCGAGCGGCTCCTTCAATTTGCGCCGCGCGATCTCGGTAAGCTCCTTGATACTTTGATAACCGGTCACCGTCATCGTCAGGATCGGCGTCGCGTCGAGGTCGAATTTCTGCACCAGGGGCGGCTTGGTTCCGTCGGGTAGCTGGTCGAGCACCGTCGAAATCTTGTCGCGGACGTCCTGCACGGCGGCGTCAAGATTGCGCTCAAGCTTGAACTCAATGATGATTCGCGAAACGCCCTCGAGCGTGTTCGAGCGCATCTCGTCGATTCCGCTGACCGTGTTGATCGCTTCTTCGAGCGGTTTGGTGATGCGCGCCTCGGTCTCCTCGGGTGCCGCGCCCGGCAGCGTCGTTGTCACCATCACGGTGGGGATATCGACTTTCGGAAACAGATCGACGCCAAGCCGCTCATAGGAGAACCATCCGAGCACCACCAGAACGCCGATGAACATTGTGGCGAAGACCGGCCGGCGCACGCACAGATCGGCGAGGATCATGACTGCTTCCCTGCAACCACCGCGGTGCCGTCAGCAAGGCGATCGACATCGGTGGTGACGACCCGATCACCCGCGCTGAGTCCGGAGGTTATCTCAATCTGATCGCCAATCACCGCGCCGGTGGTCACTTCGCGGGTGCGCGCGAGTCCGCCCTCGACGACGAACACGCGCGCGACTCCTGCGTAGCGCAAAACCGCGCTCCGCGGCACGGTCAGCGCGCGTACCTGGCCGAGATTCATCGCGACATGAGCAAAAAATCCCGGCTTGAGAGCGCCGTCGGGATTCTTGACTTCGGCCTCTATTTTCAGAGTTCGCGTCTGCTCGTCCAGCGCCGGCGCGATTCGGGTTATCACGCCGGTATAGATAACCCCGGGCCTCGAATCGACGGTAAGACTCACCGGCATCCCTACCCGCGCCATCGCGACGTAGCGTTCCGGCATTGCGCAATCGAGCTTGATCGGATCGGTCGCGATTAGCTCGTAGAGTTTTTCTCCGACGGAAACATATTCGCCGAGCGAAGCCATCCGCTTTTGGACCGAGCCCGCAAATGGCGCCTTGATCTGCGTATCGTCGAGCTTCTTGCGCGCCAGCGCGGCAGCCTTTTCGGCCGATTCGGCGTCCGCCTGATCGACCCGCATCGTGGCCTCCGTCGCGTCGAACTGCTCCGCCGAAATAAGCCCGGCCTTGTGCAGCTCGACCGAGCGATCGTACTGGGCCCGCGAATTTTGCAGTCGCGCGCGTGCCTGGTCGAGCGCGGCGTCCGCGGAGTCGAGCCGCAACTGATACTCGCGCGGATTTATGCGCATCAGCACTTGTCCGGCGGCGACCGAATCTCCAAAGTCGGCGGCTACCTTGACGATCGCACCTTCGACTTCCGCTGAAATCACCGTCTGCTCGCGCGGAAAGAGTGCACCCTGCACCTCGGCGGTGCGGGTGATGTTTTGCTGATGGGCAGTCGCAAGTGCGACGACAATTTTCGTCGGTTCGGGATTGACCACGCCTGCCGCGGCGCTCTGTCGGCATCCGGGAAGCGCCGCGAGCGCAAAGACCGCCGCTAGCCCGACGGCAATGCCGGCACTCGAAATTCGCGACTCGACTGACTTGCGCGCGCTTGTCATGGGGCAAGTACCCCCTTGAGAAACATCTCGAGCACCGCGTCGGCATCGGCTTCGATCGGCGTGGAGGCCAAGCCCAAGAGCCTGCGCCTGATGCTCGCCGTGATCATGTCGCTCAGCATGAAGGCGGCGAACTGCGGATCGGTCGGACGCAACACCCCTGCGCGTATCGCCAATCCAAGCACCGACGCGAGAAATTCCAGATGATCGATATAAACGCGCCGGAGCTCTTCGCCGCGCACATCGCCGGGCTCGAAATTGACAAAGCTCGATTCGAGGAAGAACGCCTTTAGGAAGTGTTCGTTCGAGCTCTGGATCCGAAATTGATTTCGCACCAACTCGGAGATTCTTTCGAGGGGCGGCAGCTCCGGATTGTCAGCTTCGGCGGTCTCGCTGACCATTGCGCGCAGCCCTTCCAGGATCGCGGCGTGGAGCAAATCTTCCTTGGTGGGGAAGTAGAGATAAATGGTGCCCTTGGCGACTTTTGCTTCCTCGGCGACGCGGTCGATCGTGGTGCCCTGGAAACCGTTGCGGGCGATGACGCGGCGGGTCGCTTCAAGGAGCTCGCGAACGCGGAATCCTTTGACGATTTCTTCCTTGGTGGCCACGATACTGGCTGTTCAGTCATCTGAACGCCTAGTCAGTTTAGAATACTGGCGATCCCGAGGCAAGCCCCCCCTCACGATCGCGCCCAACAAAGCTAAGATATTGAAAAGATTGAGAATTTTATACGGCCGCAGGTCGCACGCGCGATAAGCCGGCTTCAATTTCCAGGCGCCACGCTTTCGAGCTTGTCACCCAGCAACTCGGCGAGGCGCTCAGCAGGAAGACGGCGGAGATCCGCGATCGCAAAGC
Source organism: Deltaproteobacteria bacterium (assembly GCA_021799555.1). Lineage (GTDB taxonomy): Bacteria > Desulfobacterota > Binatia > Binatales > Binataceae > JBARDN01. The sequence continues at coordinate 5,751 of JAJZAG010000156.1, forward strand.
CAGAGGCTGCCGCATGTCCGCCTCCGCCAAAGCCCTCGGCGAGCACCGCGAGATTCACGTCGCAATCGGCACTGCGGCGCAAGCTTACGCCTTGGCTGCGCAGATCGAACAGCGCTACGACGGTGCGGTGCTGTCCTTCGTACAGGTTTGCCGCGACTTCGCTGCTGTAACCGAAGCAGCACGCGGTGCGCACCTTGATGCCATTCGAAAGCGTTCGGTCAACGATCGTCGCCCGAGCTAGTTCGATGCTCCGTTGCATGCCTTCTTTGCCGGCTTCGAGGGCGGCGCGCAGCCGGCGCGTCATCGTCGGCTCCTTGAGGCGCAGAATTTCACGATACGAAGCCATCCCGCCCAAGGTCTGCACCGCGAGGGCCCAATCGGACGATTCGGGAATCTTGTGAATCCAACGATCGTGGTCGTCGGCGATCAGGGCGAACGGGGCGAAGGCCTCGAAGGCTTCCCTGCGTCTCGGCAGCATCGTGTCGCGCGCGATCTTGCGCAGGTAGTTGAAAGTCAAGCGCGCGGCCGAGTATTGCTCGGAAAGAACCTTGCCGGTGAATGGAACCTTGAACTCCGGCGCGCCCGCGCGGGAGACTGCGGTGCGATGGTGATCGATCCAGAAGACACGCGCGCCTCGCGCGATAAGTTCGCTCAGATGCTTCCCGGTCTCGGGCGAAGTCCACGACAAGTCGGTGATCCAGATTTCGTCGTTCGCGCCGCTCTGCGACTTGAGCTCGAGTCGGCGGATGGTCCGATCCGATTCATTATTGCCGGGCAGAACCGTGACCACCCGTTCGCCCTCATAGAAGCGGGCGACAGCGGCGGCCGCCATCACGCCGTCGAGGCATGAGGGGCCGTGGCTGACGATCTGGATAGTTCGCGACTCAGGCATGGGAAAGGAATTGTAGGGAAAAGGGCGCCAGTACGCGAACCCTCGCGGGTGTCGATATACAGGCAGACCGCGAATGCGTTGACGAGCGCGCGGTTCGTGCTAGCGGCGGTATGGATTGGAGTTTACCTCACGGACCCAGCGGCGCGGCGCGCGTTCGCGGCGATGGCAATCGTTGCGGTAGCGAGCGATTTTCTCGACGGCAAGCTTGCGCGGCGATCGGGTGCGGACGGCGGCTCATGGCGATGGCTCGATCCGGCCGCCGATGTCGTATTCGTGCTGGCGGCGCTCGGATGTGCATCCGCAGCGGGCGCAATTCCGTTCTACATTCCGATTATGATCGCGATTTCGTTTTCTCAGTACGCGCTCGACAGTCGGTTACTTCACCGCGCAAACGGCCCAATTCGCAGCCGCCTGGGGCATTATGGCGGCGTGGTGAATTACGCGCTCGTGCTCGCACTGGCGCTTTCCCGGCAAGGGTCTCCGGCACGCGCGGCGATCGAGGCGGCTGCGCCTGCGCTCGCACTCTTTTACGCCGCGGCGATAGCCGAGCGGACGCTCGCCTATCGGTCGAAATAAGCGCGACACCACATACGGTGACCGCACCGACGCCGGCACCCCGTCGAGGAAGAATTCAGGAGACCTTCGCGAGAAGATTTTTCAGATCGTCTGCGTGTTCCTCTTCCATCTTGAGAATCTGTTCGATCAAGACGCGTGTGGTCGGATCCTTCGAGCCGAGCCATCGCACGATTTCCGAATACGATTCGATCGCGATTCGCTCGGCGACGAGATCTTCCTTGATCATATCGGTCAACGATTCGCTCTCGTCGTATTGCGAATGCGCCCGCTCCGCTAATCCTTCGGGATTGTAGTTGGGCTTGCCGTCGAGTTGGCCGATCCGCTCAGCGACCCAGTCGGCGTGCTGCTGTTCCTCGCCCGCGTGTTGGAGGAATTCCTGGCGGGCAGGATCGGCATAAATCCCGTCCGCGGTGTAGTAATGGCGCTTGTAGCGAAGCACGCAGACAATTTCTGTCGCGAGAACGTCGTTGAGCACCTTGATAACTTCTTTGCGGTCGGCCTTGTAACCGCCGGTGACGGCGCCGTCTTCCATGTGCTTGCGGGCCCGGTCGCGAATCTTCTTGAGGTCGGCGACAAATTTTCCCATGCGCGGAGACTCCTTTCGGGTATGTGCGCAATGCTACCGCGATTCACTTATGCAATGCACGGCAATTCGAACCGGCGGAGCGGGTAAAACGACTTGCTTGGGGGCAGTGAACAGCGGCCTCTGTCGTGCTAGGTTCTTCGGCGGCGGCAGGTACCGAACGCGGGGGATCCGTTGGCGACGTGATTCCGGCCGCAAAGGCGTCAGAATTGGAACCGCACATAATCGTCCGCTCGGAGCATCCGATCTCGAGGCGTGATATTGACCCAAATGTGCTCAAGGTTCTGTACCGCCTCGGAGCGGCAGGGCACATCGCCTATCTGGTTGGCGGATCGGTGCGCGACCTGATGCTGGGGCGGCGGCCGAAAGACTTCGATGTCGCAACCTCGGCGCATCCGCAACAAGTCAGGGAACTGTTCCGCAATTCGCGCTTGATTGGACGGCGCTTCCGTCTGGCACACGTGTTCTTCGGGCCGCAAAATATCGAGGTCGCGACCTTTCGCCGCCAAAGCGACGATACGGCCACCGAAGGTGATCCGATGATTCGCGCCGACAACACCTTCGGCACACCAGAGGAAGATGCGTTCCGGCGCGACTTTACGGTCAACTCACTGTTTTACGATCCTCAAACTTTCAACGTTATCGATTACGCCGGCGGCGCCGAAGACTTGGGCGCGCGACTCATTCGAACAATCGGCGATCCCGAGTTGCGGATGCGCGAGGATCCGGTGCGGATGATGCGCGCCGTGCGCTTCGCCGCCAAACTCGG
>JAJZAG010000157.1 GCA_021799555.1 Deltaproteobacteria bacterium
CGAGACGCGGCTCGCGATCGAAGAGCGCGCGGCGTTTTCTTCGGATGCGCTTACCGGACTCGAAGCATCGCTTCGTTTTGCTGGACCCGAAACCCTCGAGACGAAAATCTTCGGGCGGCTGTCGGCGTGGCAAAATTGGATCTTCCAGCGCCCCAACGCCGCAGGTGAAAACGGCGCGCTCAAAACCTACGGCACCGGACGGCGGCCCGAATTCGATCCGAGGCGAGTCTGATGGCGATCAACTACTCCGAGCGGATTCCCAATAACGTCGGCCTCGAAAGCGATCGCCGTCTGCAGCGTGCGCTCGAAGCCTGGCAGCCCGAGTTTCTCAAGTGGTGGGGCGAGATGGGACCCGAAGGCTTTCAGGCCTGCGAGGTTTACCTGCGCACCGCGATCTCGGTGGACGCAAAAGGATGGGCGAATTTCGGTTACGTGAAGATGCCCGATTACAGGTGGGGAATATTCCTTGCCGAGTCCGTGCCTGACTCACAAATCAAATTTGGCGCGCACAAGGGCGAACCGGTCTGGCGCGAAGTCCCGGGCGAGCATCGCGGCGTCCTGCGCCGTCTGATCGTCACGCAAGGCGATACCGAGCCGGCCTCGGTCGAGCAGCAGCGTCATCTGGGCCGCACCTGCCCGTCGCTCTACGATTTGAGAAATCTGTTCCAGGTGAATGTCGAAGAAGGCCGTCATCTGTGGGCGATGGTTTATCTCCTGCACGCTTACTTCGGCCGCGACGGCCGCGAGGAAGCCGCGGAACTGCTTCGCCGGCGATCGGGCAGCGCCGACAATCCCCGCATCCTGGGCGCATTCAACGAGCGGACGCCGGACTGGCTGTCGTATCTGATGTTTGCGCACTTCACCGATCGCGACGGGAAGTACCAGCTTGCGAGCCTGGCCGAGTCAGGCTTCGACCCTCTGGCGCAGACTTGCCGCTTTATGTTGACCGAGGAAGCGCATCACCTGTTCGTCGGCGAATCGGGAATCGGACGGGTGATTGCGCGGACGTGCGAATTGATGAAGCGGCACGATACCGACCGGGTCGGCGAGTATGGCGGAATCGATCTGGCGGTGATCCAGCGCTACCTGAATTTTCACTATTCGGTTTCGCTGGATCTGTTCGGTTCCGAACTCTCGACCAATGCCGCGAATTACTTCAGTGCGGGACTCAAAGGCAGATTTCGCGAAGCCGATCTGCACGACGATCATCAATTGTCGCAGAGCCGGCGCGCGATCTTGAAGCCCCGCGGCGGCGCCATCACGCAATCCGAAGAGCCGGCACTCGCCGCTCTCAACGAAACGCTGCGCGACGCGTATATCGCGGATTGCGAGCGCGCGATGGCGCGCTGGAACAAGGTCATCCAGGATGCAGGGGTCGATTTCGCGCTCGCATTGCCACATCGCGGCTTCAATCGAGCGATCGGGCATTACAGCGGAATCTGCATAACTCCCGCGGGCGAGATTGTATCGCGCGACGAATGGCAAAATCGGCGCTTCGAGTGGTTGCCGTCGCAGGCCGACCGCCAGTTTGTGGCTTCGCTGATGAGACCAGTAACCGAGCCGGGGAAATTTGCGGGATGGATCGCGCCGCCGCCGCGCGGCATCAATCATCAACCGCTCGAATTCGAGTATGTGACGGGAATTCCGAACGTCTGAACCGGCCGCGGACGAATAGCTATTGAACGCATCAGTCCTGCGCCGCCGCTCCTCGGTGGCGTGGCAACGGCGCGATGAAGCGGGCGCGACCGTCTTTCCGCACCGATGCGGATCCGCTGAATAAATAGCTCCGAAAATAAAATCATCAGCAGCACGGAATCGGTTCCACTGGCCGTTCTGTCGGACCGGGACGAGGCGCTCCGACGGAAGACCGCAAACCGCGCCGCTCGGAGGGCGCCGAATCGCGCTCGGTGCGGATTCTTCGCGGCGTTCCGAGTTGGCGCGAGCGAAATCATCGTGCAGGTGTCCCGGGGATATTCAGACCGTCCGCCAATGCGGCATTGCAATCCGCATCGCCACCCGATGCAAAATGAAATTCGACATCCGGCCGGGCGTGCGGTAATGCGAGCAAAACGGCGCGGTCGCCGCGCTGGCACGTCCCGTGCTATGATTTCTCGAATGTACGACCTTTTGGCGGTTGCGGGAACATTTGCATTTTTTATGCTCTGCTTCGCGTACGTTGCAGGCTGCCGAAGACTATGAGCACACTCGACCTTATCATGGGTTCCGCGATCGCGGTGCTTCTGTGCGTTTACCTTGTTTACGCACTGATTAATCCTGAAAAGTTCTGACCTTCCTCAACTGGATATATAGAATGCTGATCAATGCCGGCGCACAAGTGGGTATTTTTTGCCTACTCGTATTTTTTGTGACTATTCCGCTGGGACGCTATATCAAGCGGGTCTTCACCGCGGAGCCGACTTTTTTGGATCCGATCTGCCGGCCGGTCGAGCGGCTAGTGTACCGGATCTGCGGGATAAACCCCGCGACCGAGATGGATTGGCCGCAGTATGCCATCGCAATGTTGATGTTCAGCATGGCCGGGATGCTGCTGCTATATGCGCTCGAGCGAGCACAGGAGTTTCTGCCGCTGAACCCGCAGTCGCTCGGCGCGGTCGGGCCCTCGCTCGCATTCAATACCGCCGCAAGCTTTACCACCAATACCAACTGGCAGGCTTACGGCGGCGAAACGACGATGAGCTATCTGACGCAGATGGCGGGTCTGGCGTATCACAATTTCGTGTCGGCGGCGGCGGGAATCGGAGTAGCGATTGCGATTATTCGGGGATTTGTGAGGCGCAGTTCACGCACGCTCGGAAATTTCTGGTTCGATCTGACTCGCGCAATCCTGTGGATCCTGCTTCCGATCTCGATCGTACTCGCGCTTGCGCTGGTTTGGCAGGGCGTTCCGCAAAATTTCGAACCGTATGTTCACGCCAAGACCGTCGAAGGCGCCGAGCAGATTATCGCCGAGGGTCCGGTCGCCTCGCAGGAGGCGATCAAGCAACTCGGCACCAATGGCGGCGGATTCTTCAACGCCAACTCGGCGCATCCTTACGAGAATCCAACCCCGCTGGCGAATCTGCTCGAGATGCTCGCGATCTTCGCAATCGCGGCCGCGCTGACTCACACCTTCGGTCTGATGGCGGGAGACGTGCGTCAGGGATGGGCATTGTTCGCCGCGATGGCGCTGCTGTTCATTATCGGCGCGACGGCGGCCATCTGGGCCGAGCAGCAGGGAAATCCGATGCTGACGGCGATCGGCGTCGATCAGAGCGCGAGCGCGTCGCAGGCGGGCGGCAATTTCGAGGGCAAGGAAGTCCGTTTCGGAATCGTGGATTCGGCGCTGTGGGCGAGCGTCACCACCGACGCTTCGTGCGGGGCGGTCAACTCGATGCATGACAGCTACACGCCACTGGGAGGATTGGTGCCGATGGTCAATATGCAGATCGGCGAAATCATCTTCGGCGGCGTAGGCTCGGGCCTTTACGGGATGCTGGTAATGGCGGTGCTAGCGGTGTTTATCGCGGGGTTGATGGTTGGGCGCACACCCGAGTACCTGGGAAAAAAGATTGAGTCGCGGGAGATGAAGCTCGCGATGTTCTATGTGCTGATTTTTCCGGCGGCGATTCTCTTGCCGGCCGCCGTCGCGATCGCATCCAAGCCGGGCCTGGCGGGAATCAGCAATCCCGGACCGCACGGCTTCTCACAGGTTCTGTACGCATTCACCGAAGGCGCGGCCAACAACGGATCGGCGTTCGCGGGACTTAACGCGAACACCGCCTTTTACAATATCGCGACGGCGCTCTCGATGCTGTTCGGCCGCTTCATGATGAAGATTCCCGCGCTGGCGATGGCGGGATCTCTCGCGGGAAAACGGATTGTTCCCCAAAGCGCGGGAACATTTCCCACCAACGGCGCGATTTTCGTCGTCCTGCTGGTCGGAGTGATCCTGATTGTCGCGGCGCTGACCTTTTTTCCGGCCGACGCGCTCGGGCCGATCGTAGAGCATCTGGCGATGATCTCGGGGAAACTTTACTGAGCTGCGCGGTAGATTAACGGAGGACGGCTCGAATGTCCGATAGAAAAGCGCCCGTACTTTGGGATCGGGATATCGTTGGGCGCGCTCTGGTTGATTCGTTTCGCAAGCTCGATCCGCGCGTGCAGTTGCGCAACCCGGTGATGTTCGTGGTCGAGGTCACTGCGCTCGCGGTTACGATCATACTCTTGCGCGACTCCTTTGCCGCCCGCGGCGCGTTGGTCAAATTCGAATTGCAGATCGCGCTGTGGCTATGGTTCACGGTACTGTTCGCGAATTTTGCCGAAGCAATGGCGGAGGGGCGGGGCAAAGCGCAGGCCGACAACCTCCGCAAGACGCGCACCGAGACCTACGCAAAGCTGGTGGGCGCCGACGGTTCGATCTCCTCGGTGGCCGCGACAAGCCTGCGCCGCGGCGACGTCGTGATGGTCGAGGCAGGCGATATAATTCCCGGCGACGGCGAGGTAATCGAAGGCGTCGCCGCGGTCAATGAGGCTGCGATCACGGGAGAATCGGCGCCGGTAATTCGCGAAAGCGGCGGCGATCGCAGCGCGGTGACGGGCGGCACGACGGTTATCTCGGATTACATCAAGGTCAAAATCACGGCAAATCCCGGCGAGACATTTCTGGATCGTATGATCGGACTGGTCGAAGGTGCGCAGCGGCAGAAAACCCCCAATGAAATCGCGCTCAGCATCCTGTTGTCGGGATTGACCGTGATCTTCCTGCTCGTGTGCGTGACGCTTTATCCATACGCGCTCTACGGCGGGACGATTCTTTCGCTGCCGGTGATAGTCGCGCTGCTGGTCTGCCTGATTCCGACCACGATCGGCGGATTGCTGTCGGCGATCGGGATCGCGGGAATGGACCGTCTCGTGCAGCACAATGTGCTGGCAATGTCGGGGCGCGCGGTCGAGGCTGCGGGTGACGTGGACACGCTGCTGCTCGACAAGACCGGCACGATCACGCTCGGCAACCGGATGGCGACCGAATTCATTGCGGTCGCGGGCGTTGCGGTCGAGGAACTGGCTGAGGCGGCGCAACTTGCGTCGCTCGCCGACGAAACTCCGGAGGGCCGCTCGATCACCGTGCTCGCAAAGCGTGAGTTCAATTTGCGCGGGCGCGATCTCGCTCAGCACAACGCGCGCTTTATCGCGTTCTCGGCGCAAACCCGGATGAGCGGGGTCGATATCGACGATCGGATGATCCGCAAGGGCGCCAGCGAGCAGGTGCTCGAGTTCGCGCGTTCCAACGGCGGCGCGCCACCCCCCGAGTTGGCCGGAATCGTCGAAGGAATCGCCAAATCGGGTGGCACGCCGCTCGCCGTCGCAGATCGCGGACGGGTTCTCGGCGTGGTGCATCTGAAAGACGTCGTGAAGGACGGAATCCGCGAACGGTTCGAGCGCTTGCGCGCGATGGGTCTGCGCACGGTCATGATCACCGGCGACAATCCGCTGACCGCCGCTGCGATCGCGCGCGAGGCCGGAGTTGACGATTTTCGCGCCGAGGCCACGCCTGAGACCAAGCTGCGGCTGATTCGCGAAGAGCAGGCGCAAGGCAAGCTGGTCGCGATGATCGGCGACGGGACCAACGACGCGCCGGCGCTGGCGCAGGCCGACGTCGGGGTCGCGATGAATGCCGGCACGCAGGCGGCGCGCGAGGCCGGCAACATGATCGACCTCGACTCGAATCCGACCAAAATCATGGAGGTGGTCGAGATCGGCAAGCAGCTTCTGATCACGCGCGGCGCGCTGACGACGTTCTCGATTGCCAATGACGTGGCGAAATATTTCGCGATAATTCCAGCGATGTTTGTGCTTGGGTATCCGGAACTGCAGGCGCTCAACGTGATGCATCTGTCCACGCCGCAAAGCGCGATTCTTTCGGCGGTCATTTTCAACGCGCTGATTATTATTGCGTTGATACCGCTGGCGCTGCGCGGCGTCGCGTATCGTCCGCTGGGCGCCGCGGCGATTCTCACGCGCAATCTTTTGATCTACGGACTGGGCGGCGTGGTCATTCCGTTTATCGGCATCAAGGCGATCGACATGATCGTCGCGGCACTGCATCTGGCGTGAGGTGAAACGTGATCCGGAATCAAATCAAGCCTGCCATTGTAATGACGATCGTGCTGACGGTGGTGACCGGGTTCATTTATCCAATTGCGGTATGGGCCGTCGCGCAGGTCGTGTTCCCGGCGCAAGCGGACGGCAGTATCGTGATGCGCGATGGGCACCCGATTGGATCGGCGCTGATCGGCCAGAATTTTTCCGGCGACAAGTACTTCCATCCGAGACCCTCAGCGGCCGGCGACAAGGGCTACGATGCCGCCAATTCCGGAGGCTCGAATCTGGGGCCCACCAACAAGGCCCTGATCGACGCGGTTCGCAAGCGCGTGGCCGCCGAGGCGAAGCTTGACGGCCCGATCGCGAAATCAGGAGTGCCGGTTGACATCGTAACCACCTCCGGCAGCGGCCTCGATCCCGAGATCACACCCGCGGCGGCCGAGCTTCAGGTTGCGCGCATAGCCCGCGTCCGGGGTATTGACGAGGGTGCAGTACGCGCGATCGTGCGTCAGAATACACGCAGGAGATGGGCGGGCGTGCTGGGCGAGCCGGGAGTCAACGTGCTTGGCGCGAACTTGGCGCTGGACGACGCGGCGAAGACTTCTCGATGAGCCGCGCGCCAAAACGAGCAACTTCGCGGCGACATGAGCTCTGCGGATAAACCAAATCGTGGCGGGATTTTCGAGCGTATCCTGCGAAGCGCCGTGTATGGCGCGGCACCGATCGCGCGCATGGCCGCCGCCGGCGGGCATCCTCGCATACCGCCGCGGGAACTGATGTGGGCGTTCGCCGCGACGGCGGTATGGGCAATCGCAGTGGGCGCGTTCTTCGCGCTGGCGAAGGCTCGGCGCCGGACAATCGCTCGCGAGCGAATCCAAAGCGTGAAGACCACCCGCTACGTCGATCTCACGCGAAAGACTTCGACCCCGGCGTCCGATCCTGACGCTGAGCAGTAGCCGTGGATCGCAAGCGCAACCTGGAGGATGAGCGCCGTCCCGATCCGGAATCGTTCCTCGACCTTGTAGCGCAATCGCAGAAAGGGCGACTTAAGGTTTACCTCGGCGCCGCGGCCGGCGTCGGAAAGACCTGGAAGATGCTGGAAGAGGCGCAACAGTTGCGCGCCAAAGGCGGCGATGTAGTTGTGGCCCTGGTCGAAACTCACGGCCGCGCCGAGACCCAGGAAAAACTCGCCGGTCTCGAAGTTATCCCGCGCAAGAAATACGCATACAGAGGCGTCGAACTCGAGGAGATGGACCTCGACGCCGTTCTCGCGCGCAATCCCGAGGTCGCGATCGTTGACGAGCTGGCGCATACCAACGCACCCGGCGCCAGACACGAAAAGCGCTGGCAGGACGTCGAAGCGCTGCTTCAGGCCGGGATCAACGTGATCACCGCCGTCAATATCCAGCACGTCGAGAGCCTCAATCCCGTCATCAAGCGAATCACCGGAATTGACGTGCGCGAGACCGTCCCGGATTCGATCCTGACCCGCGCCGACCAGATCGTAAACGTCGATGTGAGCGTCGAAGCGCTGCGTGAGCGGTTGCGCGAGGGGAAAATCTATCCGCCGGCGCAGATCGAGCAGGCGCTCAAAAATTTTTTCACGCCGGCCAACCTGGCGTCGCTGCGCGAGATCGCGTTGCGCGAGGTCGCGCGCGGGCTTACCCGTCAGCGCCAGGACGCGGAGACGCTCAAGCGCGAGGGTGGGCGCCGCGCGCGGATGGTTGAAAAGATTGCCGTTGGGCTGTCTTCAAGGCCCGCGGCGGGGGCCAATCTTCTGCGCAAGGCGTGCCGGATCGCGACCCAGCTCAGCGCCGACTGGTACGCGGTGCATATCGAGACTCCCTCCGAGTCGGTGAAGAAAATCCGCACCGCGGATTTTGTCGCGCTGCTGGACAATATCAATCTCGCGAGCGATCTGGGCGCCGAGACTGTATGGCTCAAGGCGCCCGATCCGGTGGCGGGTTTGCTCGAATACGCCCGCGACAACGGCATCTCGAAAATCATCGTCGGCAGGTCGCATGAGCCGCGATGGCGCCGTGTCCTCGGGCGTGACGTAACCGCACGGATAATCGAGAACGCTCCGGATCTCGATATCGAAATTCTCGCCGACGACACGGGAGAAGATAAATGAGCACGCCTTCGCTGCGGCGCAGGATCCGAAACGGTTCCCTCCTGTTATTGATCCTTGTCGTGCTGCTCGGCGCGTATACGCTGCCGCGCGTTTACAGCCTGGGCAGCGCGATTCGCGAGACGTTATACCGAAATTACGTGAGCATCGAGGCCGCGCAACATATGCACGCGGCGCTATGGCGGCTGGAGCTGGCGGAGCGTGACGGGCGCGCCAAAGCGATTCTGCCCGCGGCGCGCGCCGAGTTCATGCACTGGATGG
>JAJZAG010000158.1 GCA_021799555.1 Deltaproteobacteria bacterium
CGCATGCGAGCTCTTTGCTGAAAATCTTCGCCGCTTCCAGAGTGATCAACCGCTCCTGAACCGGGTCGATCCGGTACACGGTTATTGATTAAGACTGGCGCGCGAGCGTACCGCGGCGAGAAAGCGGTCCTTCAAATTGTCGAAGGGGCCGTTTGACATGAACAACGCGACATCGCCCTCGCGGGCGTCGGCGACCATTCGTTCCAGGATTTCCTCGTTCGACCCGCAGGCGACCGCTAGCGGGCCGCGCGCCGTGATTGCATCGGCGAGAGTGCCGGTGGCCAGGCGCTGAGCCTGCGGAATCGGGTCGTTCGGCTTGAAATAGACCGGTCCTAAATAAACACGCGCCGCCCGATCGAACGCCGCAGCGAACGCATCCTGGAAAATGTTGCGGCGTGCGGTGTTCGAGCGCGGCTCGAAGGCGGCCAGAATTCTGCGCCCGGCGAAGCGCTCGGCTATCGCCTCGAGCGTCGCGGCGATCGCGGTCGGATGATGTGCGAAGTCGTCGATCACGGTCACGCCGGCCGCGGTTCCGATAATTTCCTGGCGGCGCACGACGCCGGCAAACGACTCGAGACCGCGTGCGATATCGGGTGCGGCGAAGCCGCATTCCGCGAGCAGCGCGAAAACTCCGAGCGCATTGGCGATATTCATCCGGCCGCCGGTTGGAAGCAGGAGCGGCGCGCAGAGCTGCTGGCCGATGTGCTCGACAGCGAAGCGCGCGCCGTCCGGCCCAATTTGAATCTCACGCGCGCGGTAGTCGCCGTCCTTGAGACCGTATGTGCACACTCGCGCGCGCGATTCCCTGACGACGTCAAGCGCGTTTGGAAAATCGGCGCACGCCGCGAGGACCCGCGACGAGTCCATCTGCGCGGCCAGCGCGCGAAAGCTTGACTTGACGTGCTCCAGGTTGCGGTAGATATCAGCATGATCGAATTCGACCGCGGTTATTATCGCGCCATGCGGGCGGTAATGAAGAAACTTGGGACCCTTGTCGAAGAACGCGGTGTCGTATTCGTCGCCTTCGATCACGAAATCCTGACCGCCGCCGAGCCGGTAATTCGAGCCGAAATTTTTTGCGACTCCGCCCACGAGCATCGACGGATCGCGTCCTATCGCCGCAAGCACCTGTCCCATCATCGCGGTCGAAGTCGTCTTGCCGTGCGTTCCCGCCACCATCAGCACCCGCCGCTCGCGCAGAAAGAAATGCCATAGCGCCTCGGGCATCGAGAGGTACGCAATCGGCGAGGCGAGCAGCGCAACCGCCTCCGGGTTATCGCGCGTAACGACATTGCCGACGACTGCGAGATCGGGCGGCGGCGAAAGATTCGCGGCCGAAAAGCCCGTCCGCCGCTCGACGCTCAACTTTGCAAGCAACGACGCCGTTGGCTCGTAGAACTGATTGTCCGAGCCGCTGACTTTATAGCCGCGCTCCGCGAGCATCCCGGCCAATGCCGCCATCGCGGTGCCAGCCACACCGATCAGATGAACGTGCCGGATCTTTGCCGGAACCCGGGCAAGACGGGCGGCGCTGTCGGAGTCATTCACCGTCGATTGCTTCCATTATGAGGTCGTGGATTCGGGGGCGAAACTCGCGGATCGCCTGATTGTCGCGGCGCGGATGGACCCGGTTGGTCATGATCGAGATCACAATCTCGCGTGCAGGCTCGATCCAGATCGACGTGCCGGTGAAACCGAGATGCCCAACCGCGCCGGGCGAAAAATGGCGGCCCGAGCTCGAGCCTTCGAGCGACGGCATGTCCCATCCGAGCGCCCAAGTCGAGCCGGCGACGGTTTTGTCGCGCGACCAGAATTCTCGGATGACCTTTTGCGGAACGAAGTCCGAGCGGCCGGTCCAGCACGCGACAAGCTCGCGCGCGATTCGATCGACCTCGCGAACCGGAGCGAACAGTCCCGCGTGTCCGGCCACCCCTCCCATCGCGTAAGCGTTTTCGTCGTCAACTTCGCCGACCAGCAGCCGTTTCCGCGACGGGCAGAGTTCCGTCGGCGCAAACATGTCGGCGACCGGCTCGAGCCGGCGCGAGCGCACCAGCGCGATGTCGATAAAATCGGTGGCGCGCAATCCGAGCGGCCGGAAAATCTTGTCGCGGCAGAAGCGATTGAGTGGCGCGGTCGAGACCTTTTCGACCGTTTCGCCAAGCATGATGAAATTGAGGTCGGAGTAAATCGTTTTCGAGGCCGGCGGAGCTTCGGGCTTCTCGCGATGAATCTCCTCGTAGACGAATTCCTTGGCTCCGTAACTCGCCATGAAATTCACCTTGCTGGCGGCGCGTTCAACTTCAGCGACCTTTTGATAGAACGGCCGCCACGCCGCCAGACCCGAGCAATGCGCCAGCAGATGACGAAAGGTCACGGTGGTTTTTCCATGCACGCCGAAATTATGAAAAAAGCGCGTCACGCGATCGTCGAGCCGGAGCTTGCCGTCGCGCGTCAGCATCATCACCGCGACCGTCGTGGCGAGCGCCTTGGTCAGCGACGAGAGATCGAAGACGGTTTCGATCTTCATCGGGGTTTTTTCGGGAACGAGCGAGCGAAATCCGAACGCGCCCTCGAAGGCGATATCGGCGCCGACGCGGACGACCACAGCCGCGCCGGGAATCGCCCCCCGCTCGACGGCCTCGCCAAACGCTCTCTCGACGTCACTCCATCCCAAGGAACACCAGCTTTTGAGCGGCGCGGCACTTTGGCGCGCGGCGCTTCCGATCTGGAATCAAATTTTCTGCGATCGTGAGCCGCGCCGCAACCGGTTTGTGGCTGCACCTCCGACGTACGATCGTTCAGAACGCGACTGCGGGTTCGAGGATTGTCAGAGAAGCGGCTTTGGCGTCGATTCGCGCGCGCACGCCGAACGGGAGCGCGAAATTCTCGCTGCCGTGGCCGGCTTCGATTCCTGAAATCACCGGAATCCCGAGGCCCGCGGTCTGCTCGGCGATAAATCGCGCGATCATCCTCGTCTCATCGGCGCTTCCCTCGACCGGACGAATCGCGCCGAAAACGATTCCCGCCGCCGCCGAAAGCGCTCCAGCCTGGCGCAACTGCACCAGCATCCGGTCGATCCGGTAGGCGCGCTCGCCGGTGTCTTCGAGAAAGAGAATTTTGCCGGAGAAATCCGGCGCGAACGATGTCGCCAGCATCGCGACAATCACCGACAGACAACCGCCGATCAACTCGCCCTCGGCAACTCCCGCGTGGACACTCTCGCGCGCTTCGAGCGTAAAGCTGCCCAGTTCGCCCGTGAGCATCCGGCGCAGATGCTCCAAGGACCGCGCGCTCAGGCCACGCGCAAAGTCCATCGCGACCATCGGGCCGTGTATAGCGACAAGTCCCGCGCGCATGACGAGCGAGTTGAGCAGGAAGGTTTCGTCGGAGAATCCGATGAATGGCTTGGGCGTCCGCGCGAGGTTGTCAAAATCCAGCAGCGGCAGCAGCCGGCCGCATCCGTAGCCGCCGCGCGCGGCGAAAATCGCGCGGACGAGATCGTCGGCGAAAAAGCTGTGCAACTCGGCGGCGCGATCGCGATCCTCGCCGGCAAGGATTCCTGAGCGCGCCAGCGCGCGCGGCGATACCTTGACGCGAAAGCCCATCGCGGCAAGCGCGCCCAAGCCTCGCTCGAGGTACTCGCGATCGATGGCGGCGGCGGGAGCGACGACGCCAATCGTGTCGCCGGCGCGGAGCGCAGGCGGCTTTTTCGGAGTCCGCGGCATCGCTCAGAGATTGGCTTTATAATCCTGCTCGACAGCCCGATCGACCTGCCGCGCAATTGCTTCGCCAGTGCCAATATATTTTCCGAACGAAACTCTGCCTCGCGCGGGCCAGCTCTCCGGCTTCCATAGCGCGGATCTGATGAAGGCCTTGCCGCAATGGAAGAAACATTCGCGCACGGTCACCCGAATCGCCAGCAGCGCCGGCGCTCCGCGCGCGGGCAAGCGCTCGAGAATCGCGGGGTCGGTGGTCAGTTCCGCGACTCCGTTAACCCGCAGCGTTTCGTCGGTGTTGGGAACCATGAAGATCAAACCGACATGCGGGTTTACAAGAATATTGCGAAACCCGAACATCAGGCGATTGCCCTTGCGCTCGGGAATCAAAAGCGTGATGTCGTTTTCGACCGCGACAAAACCGGCCGGGTCGCCCTTGGGCGAGACATCCTGATTGCCGTCGGCGTCGGCGGTGCCGATAACGAGAAGCGGCGAGCGGCGGATAAAATCGATCGCCTGATCGTCCAAACGCGCGAGCAGCTTTTTGGGCGTCATCGCATTAGGCACGCCGAGTAGCGCGTTCAGTTGCTCGACGGTCGTAATGCAATGCGGATCGGCATTGTTCACGGGCATGTTCCTCCGCTTGCCTGCAAGGCTAAGCGATACGCACGCGTTAGTCGAATGGCGCACTCGCGCCTAGTTCCAGGATCCACCCTATTCAATCCTCGACGTGAAGAAGATTATGATCCCCAGGCAACCGGCCCTGGCGCGTCGGAGTTCTCTGATCGCACCCGCAATGTCCACCTGATATCGTTCTTGAATCAATGATTCAATGCGGTCACCCTGCGCGCGTATTGCGACAATAGTCGAATCCAGCGTTTCCCTCGTCTTCTGATTTTTGACACTGAACATGAGCGATAGAATAATTGCCACGAGAAAAAAGGCGAATAACTCCTCGAGCATCAACGCTGTCTCGGCAGAGAACCCTATAGGCACAATTTGCGGTGCTGATTGCAGCAGGAATCG
Source organism: Deltaproteobacteria bacterium (assembly GCA_021799555.1). Taxonomy (GTDB): domain Bacteria; phylum Desulfobacterota; class Binatia; order Binatales; family Binataceae; genus JBARDN01. The sequence continues at coordinate 4,743 of JAJZAG010000158.1, forward strand.
TTGAAAACTGTAATAGCAGAAGAGAAACGGGGTAGGGGCGGCCATCGCACGAAATGAGCTGGGGTCTATCTTATAAATCGCGTAATTGATCGACCCAAACGACAATACTGTGAAGAATATCAGTACAATACAACTGAGAAGGTAGGCCACGGGTGCGAGGCCGCTGTCCTGATATTCACCGAGTCTCCTAGCCGTGAAGAGGCAGAGGCGATTCAAGCGTCAACTGAGAGATTTGGCCCGTCTGAGAGTGCTTGTGCCGGGGCAGGCTCAGGCTCGCTTTCTCGCGTGGACTTGTCTGGCATCCTTATTAGCCTCAAATATCGTTTCCCGTAAGAATTCGGGCGAACGAGCGACCCTTAGGTTAACATAGAACTGCGGCCGGAAAGGGAAATGTGGAGAACGATCCGCCTGCTTTCCCAAGTGATTCTGCCAGACATGCCGCCACTATGCACGAGTGCGACCATAGCGTTGAGTTCGATGAGGCCCGCCTCTCCTAGTATACAGCATCGCTTGGCCCTTCTCCGATGATTGAGATCACGCTCCCCGAAGGACGGGATTGCCTAGAATAACGACCCTCTCGGCGCTAATTGCGGTAGGAACGAATCGATCAACCGTCGAACCTCCGCGTAGCGCTGGAGCGGCAGACGGCGATCACTACAGCGCGCGGCCGACTGCGGCGGCGACGGGCTTCGCGGCCTTGACCAACTCGGCGAAGCGCTCGGGCTTGAGCTGCTGGGGGCCGTCGGAGCGCGCGACCGAAGGATTCGGGTGCACCTCGATCAGTAATCCGTCGGCGCCAGCCGCGATCGATGCGAGCGCCATCGGGGCGACCAGTGACCAGATGCCGGTGCCGTGGCTCGGATCGACGATCACGGGCAGATGCGTCCATTCCTTCAGCAGCGGAACGGCGTTCAAATCGAGCGTGTTGCGCGTGGCGGTCTCGAAGGTGCGGATTCCGCGTTCGCACAGGACTACATTGGGATTGCCTTCGGAGAGGATGTACTCCGCGGCCATCAGGAATTCTTCGAGCCGGGTGGACATCCCGCGCTTGAGCAGGATCGGCTTGTTGGTGCGGCCGAGCCGGCGGAGCAGCGAGAAATTCTGCGCATTGCGCGCCCCGACTTGCAGCATATCGGCGTGCTCAACGAACAGCTCGATATCGTGCGGATCCATGATTTCGGTGACGACGGGTAGTCCTACCCTTTTGCCGGCCTTTTCAAGCAGCGCGAGACCCTCGGCTTCCATACCCTGAAAGGCATACGGCGACGTGCGCGGCTTGAACGCGCCGCCGCGCAGGAGATGCGCTCCGCCCGCTTTGACCGCGTCGGCGGCGGCCTCGACCTGCTCGCGGCTTTCGACCGCGCAGGGCCCTGCGATAATCGCGAGTTTGTTGCCGCCGATTTTTACCCCGCCGACATCGATTACCGAACCCTCCGGACGAACCTCGCGCGCCGCGAGCTTGAACGAGCGCAGCACCGGCATCACGCGCTCGACGAAGCTGAGCGCCTCGAGGTGTTCGAGCTGATGCTCGCCGCGTTCTTCGCCTACGCAGGCGACGACGGTGCGCTCGACGCCGCGGATTATATGGGCGCGATAATCGAGTTCCGCGACCATCTTTACGACGGTGTCAATCTGCTCTTCGGTCACTTTGGGTTTGAGTACGACGATCAATTGGGCCTCCGCGATACTTCTCCCGGCAACGGCGCCGCGCCGCGCATGCGGCGAGCGATGGAAAGCGCAGCGCAATTCCAGTATCTCTAAGTGTATAGCACGCGCGGAATTGCGGGAAATCGCACTGGCGCGCTTACAACCTGTGCCCACACGAAAGCATCGCCCACTGCGCATCCTGCACACCTCGGACGTGCATCTCGAGACCGACACCTTTGGCGCGGGACCGCGCGGCGAAGAGTTGCGCGACCGCGTGCGCGCCGCCTTCGCGCGCGTAATCGATCTTGCCAACGAACGCGGCGCCGACCTGCTGCTGATCGTCGGCGACTTGTTCGACTCCGCGCGGGTCAGCGAGGCGGGACTCGCCTTCGCGCTCGGCACGATTGGACGCGCGCGGATGCCCGTGATTATGATTCCGGGCAATCATGACGCGCACGACGAACGATCGATCTATGCGGCGCTTGCGCCCGGGGCTTTGCCGCCAAATTTGCATCTGATCCTCAAGCCCGAAGGGCGGGCGCTCGAGTTCCCCGACCTGACGGTACGCCTATGGGGCCGCGCGCTGGTCGAGCATACGCCGGAATACCGGCCGCTCCACGGCCTGCCCGATCCGCATCCGGATTTTTGGAATATCGCGCTCGCGCACGGCTTCTTCATGGAAGACGGCGACAGTTACCGGTCGTCGCCGATCACCGCCGAGGAGATTGCGGCCTCAGGATACGACTACGTTGCCCTCGGGCATGTCCATGTCTGGAGTGACGTGTCGCAGGGCGCGACGCGCGCATTTTATTGCGGCACGCCCGCGCCGCTATACTCGGGCGATCATTGCGGATGGGCCGCGTGGGTGGAATTTATTCCCGGCGAGCCGGTCCGAATCGAGCGCGCGGTCATCACGCCCGGCAGTCCCGAACCGGAAGCCTGACGCTCCGCCGCGGCGGCGCAATTCAGCGCGCCGCTCGCGGTCGTCAACAGAACCGCGAAGTCGGGTTACACCCGCTGCGTGCAGCAATGTTCAGCGCGGATCGGTGCCGGGATGCCTCGCGGACCTGCTGTGCGGCAACTCGACGGGGCGCAACTCGGGAAAACGCGTGAGCAGCTTGCGCCTTACGCGCTCGAATCCTTCGCTGGCCAGCGGTTCGACGAAGCATTCAATCACGCCCTCGTCGTAGAGCGCCGTTGTCTGCTGCATGTCGGCTGCGGGACTGACTGCGATAATTGCGGTATCGGGTGCGTCGCTGCGAATCATGCGGATCAGGCCGATCGCGTCGAGCTCACCGGTAGTCTTGATGCGGCTGTCGAGAATCACGACTTGCGGACGGACGGTGCGAAAGAGAGTGGCGGTTTGCAATGCGTTGTCGGTTTCGGCCACGACTTCGCATCCCATACATCCGAGATGATGGCGCATCACCTCACGATCCTCGCCCGAGCTATCGGCAATCAGCACGCGGACAGACATTCCGGAAAACCTCCTGCCCACCCCCGGGCTGGTTCTCAGCTTTGCGACTTCACGCATCATCCACGAGGGTAGTGCAAGCGGCAGGCCAATTACGATGTGTAAGCGATGCAACGCAATTTTCGCCATCGCTGGTCATGAAGTACCCCAGCGCAATGCTCCTACCTACTAATAGGGTTGCAGAACGGGACAAGATGTAGGCCTCCCGGTCTCACGATAGAATCTTCGAATTCGCCTTTATCTGCAATACGGATGAAGCGTCAGGCCGATGCGCGATGGCTGTCGTCGGGAACCAGGAAGATCGTTAGGGAATGCCGCAAACTCTCCGGCGCCGATGTGGCGCGCCAATGCTCAGTTGTGCAAATGGCGCTAATCAATAGCATCGTGTCGTTGCAGCAGCGTGAATTGTTGCATACTCGTGACAGGACCGTGGATTATTTTCGCGCCGGCAAATCGTCTCGTTCGGCTCTCGAATGAAAACGGCGGGACCGGATTCTCCGGCCCCGCCGCAACCAGTGCAGTTTCGGTTCGCTCGCGCGTTACATCATCCCGCCCGGAGGCATCGCGGGACCGCCGCCGCCGCCCTTATTCTCGTCGGGCTTTTCGGCGATCATGCACTCG
>JAJZAG010000159.1 GCA_021799555.1 Deltaproteobacteria bacterium
CCAGCGCGGCCAGCGTTATAGTTACGAAGGCCGATATGGACGAGCCCTTTGAGAAACGTGCCGGTGGTCAGGATCACGGCGTCGGCCTCGAAAACTTCGCCGATTTGCGATTCTACGCCGCGTACGCGGCGGCCCTCGACAATCAAGCGCTCAACACTCGCCTGTCGCACTGCCAAATTGGGCGTCGATTCGAGAACGCGCTTGCTGCGAGCGCGATAGGCGGCTTTGTCAGCTTGAGCGCGCCGCGCACGCACCGCAGGGCCCTTGCGTGTGTTGAGAATGCGGAACTGGATACCGGTTTCGTCGATCGCAAGGCCCATCTCGCCGCCAAGCGCATCGATTTCGCGTACCAGGTGGCCTTTGCCAATTCCGCCGATTGCCGGGTTACATGACATCTGACCTATATGGTCGAGGTTGAGCGTCAGCATCAAAGTGCGCGCGCCCATCCGAGCAGCGGCAAGCGCGGCCTCAATTCCGGAGTGTCCGGCGCCGACGATGATCACGTCGTACTTCATTGCAAAGAAAGCAGGATTATTGCGCGCCGCGGCGCCGCGCGCAAAGCGGAGGATGGCGAGGGAGATGACGGAGTAATAATCCTCATTCGCGGGTCATGATGCGTGCACAGACGCGCAAACATCGTGACGCGCTTTCCTCTCGCGCAGGGAGAATGCCTTTAAGATTTTAAAATCTACAAAATGTTATTTGCCGATACAGAATTCTCTGAAGATCGCGTCGAGCACATCCTCGCCAGTTACTGCGCCGGTGATTTGCGCAAGCGCGTCAGACGCGGCGGTCAGATCGACCGCGGTTATTTCCGGCGGCATCCGCGCGAGTACGCTTTCGCGCGCGGCGCGCAGCGCAGTTAGCGCGCGATCGAGCGCGTCGCGGTGGCGCTCGCGCGAGATTGCAAGGTCGCCCGTGCCAACGGGCTTGCTCAGCTCTGCAATCGTGCGCGTAAGCTCGTCACGCAAGGGGCCAAGGCCGTCCCCGCTCCTGGCCGATATCGCGAGAATCGGCACCGCGATCCCAGCCTCGCGTAGCGCCGCGGGTAGCGTTACCTGCGGGAGGTCCGACTTGTTCAGCAGTACGATTCCTATGCGCCCCGCGCATAACCGCGCGACCGCGATGTCCGCGGCGTCGAGGGGGCGCGAGGAATCGAACATTGCAATGACCAGGTCGGCCTCAGCGAGCGCGCGGCGCGAGCGCTCCATACCGAGACGCTCGACCTCGTCGCCACCATCGCGGATTCCAGCAGTATCGAGCAGGCTGAGTACGTAAGGTCCGAGCTGAACCCGGTCCTCGATCACGTCGCGAGTCGTGCCGGGAATCGCGGTAACGATCGCGCGGTCGGCTCCGAGCATCAGGTTGAGCAGGCTCGATTTGCCGACATTGGGCTTGCCGATAATCGCCGCGCGCACGCCGTCGCGAATCATGCGGCCTCGCACAAAACTGTCGTGCAAAACAACAACATCACCGATCGCACGGTCGATCTGCTCTACAATCGCATGTCGCGACGGTATTGCGATGTCCTCCTCGGAAAAATCGATCATCGCTTCGAGATGCGACCGGGTAGCAATGATTTTGGCCCGCAGATCGGCGATTTTCTCCGATAAGAGACCCGAAAGCTGCGCTATCGCCTGCTGGAGAGCAGATTCGTTCGTCGCAGATACGAGGTCGGCGATCGCCTCAGCCTCCGCGAGGTCAATTCGGCCATTGAGGAAAGCGCGACGACTAAATTCGCCTGGCTCAGCCATCCGAGCCCCGTGCGAAATCGCCACAGTGATGATTCGACGCGCCAGGTAGGCACCACCATGGCAGTGCAGTTCCGCAACGTCTTCGCCAGTGAAAGATCGAGGCTTGGGAAACATCACGCCCATTGTACGGTCCAAATGCGCTCCGGTGACCGGGTCGATCACATCTCCTATTACCAGCTCACGTGGTTTACCCTCGCGCCGGGGATGCCAAATCGCACGGAGGATCTCGAAAGCGCGAGGCCCCGAGAGCCGGATAATCGCGACCGCACCGACGCCCGGCGCTGTCGCGAGAGCTACGATTGTATCGGATGAATACATCGCGTCGTCAGGTTAGCATCGCGCCGACCGTCCATGAACGGTCATGTAGCCCTCGCCTCGGCGGACCTCAGGATACCACGCGACGCTCAACTACTCAGCTCGTCCTGCCGTTACTGCCGTCTGCAGGCGAGGCTGAGGTTGACGATCTTGCCGATTCAAATCGCCGTCGGGATGGCTTGCCCCGAGGGTCGCGGTGTGGTTCGATGGCGGCTGCGGGATTTTGCGGAGTTGTACTTTTATGCCGCCACCCGTAAAGCTCGAAAATCCCAAGCGCCAGAACGCTGGCTCTTTATAAAGTTGGCTCCGATCGATGAAAAGGACCTACCAGCCGCACAATCGCCGCCGCAAACGAACGCACGGATTTCTAGCCCGGATGGCCTCGCCCGGCGGCCGGGCCGTTTTGAAGCGCCGCCGCGCCAAGGGGCGCAAGCGCCTGACCCCAACGATTCCACGCAAACAGCCGGGCTGAACCGTTCACACGCCGCGATGAGCTTCGGGGCTGCCGACCGGCTGCATCGAAGCGCGGAGTTTCTCCGCCTTCAGCGCCGTGGTCTTCGCGTTGCTGCGAAACACTTTGTGCTTTATGCGGGAAGAAGCGACTCGGATGACCCTGCCCGCAAGCGGCTCGGAATCACGGTTTCGCGCCGGATTGGTAACGCCGTGGTGAGAAATCGCGTCAAGCGCCGGGTGCGCGAATGCTTCCGGCTGATCCTGCGCGAACGGCTCGATGACGGGATGTCCATGCTGGTAATCGCCCTTGCGGGTGCTGGAAATCTCGGACAGACGGCTATCAATTCCGAGCTTCTGACTGCTACTTTGAATCTCGCAGGAAAGCGGCCACGCTAATGAAGCTTTACCTCGGACATCCAGACAGCATCTATCGACTCGCCGCACGAATGATTGCGGCGATTGCAGGCGCAATCGCACTCGCAATCATCGCGATTTACCGGGCGGTTCTTTCGCCGATGCTTGTCGCGCTGTTCGGGCGCGCGTGCCGCTTTGAGCCGAGCTGCTCGAAATATGCCGAGCTCGCGATCATGCGTCATGGAATCGTGCGCGGGGGAGCGATGGCAGCGTGGCGCCTTGCGCGATGCCATCCCTATGGCGCGCATGGCTTTGATCCGGTTCCCACCTCGGCTGGCGCAACCGCAAGAACCTCAGGAAGAATCTAATTGGACTCGAGTCGCGTACTGATTGCCGTAATCCTGTCGCTCGGACTGATCTTTGCTTACCAGGAATTGGTTCTGAAGCGGCTTTATCCGCCGCCGACCGGCGAGATTGCTGCCGGAGGTGCGAATTCAGCCACCGAAACTCCCCTTCCGGGCGCAAGCGCCTCGGCGTTCCCTTCGCCCGCATCTCAAGCGAGCGCGGCATCGGCGACACAGGCCGCGACCATGGCGGCGACAACACCCGGCGCAGCGCTTACCTCAGGTGGATCGGCTGGCCCGCCCAAGACAATCGTAATCGATACTCCGCTTTATATCGCCAAGTTGACGACGTTGGGCGCGCGGCTTTCGAGCTTCACACTCAAGAACTACGCCGCCTCGGCAACACGCGGAAGCGGGCCTTATCAAATGGTCCCGCAAGATGACGCGCGCTATCCGCTGGGCGTGATACTCGCTCGGAGCGGCACGCCGGCTAACGATTCCGCGCTCGAGTACGCCTGCGCGGGACCGGATCGGTTAGATGTGCCCGCGAACGGAAATGTGGTAATCGATTGCACCGCGAAGGCTGCCGACGGAACCACGATCGACAAGGCGCTCGAGTTTCGCGGCGCCTCGTATGCGTTCGCGATGAACGTCGCGGTCAAGGACGGCCCTAAGCTCGACGGAATCGGACTTGCCATGAGCGAGCCAATGACCGCGCATGAGGGCTATCGCGACGTTCCCGCGGTGCAGGCGGACGTGCACGGCAAGGTGATCAGCGATTACGAATCGACGCTCAAGAAGGGCGCGCCAGCGGCGGAAGGCCGGATCGTTTACGCGGGTTTCGGCGATCGCTATTTTCTGTCCGCATACCTGCCGCGGGATCCAAGGGTAGGCGTGCTGACAATCGCGCTCGAACCCGGGGATAACGCGTTCGCGCGAATCCTGTTTCCCGCCAGCCAGACGCTGTCGGCTGATGTGTACATGGGACCCAAGCTGCTCGAAGCGCTCGAGGCGGTCGATCCTGCGCTCAACAAATCAATCGATTTTGGTTGGACGGGAATTCTCGCGCTGCCGTTTTTGCGCGTCCTCAAGCTGTTTCACCCGCTCGTACCGAACTGGGGATGGGATATCGTCCTGTTGACTCTGGCACTGCGGGTCCTGTTGCTGCCAATGTCGATCAAGAGTCAGCGCTCAATGATGAAGATGCAGCGGCTGGCGCCGCAGATGGAAAAGATCCGCGAGAAATTCAAAGACGACAGCGAGCGCCAGCAGAAGGAGATGGTCGATCTCTACAAACGCAATCACGTCAATCCGATCGGTGGATGTCTGCCGATGGCGATCCAGTTCCCAATCTTCATCGGGCTGTACGAAGCTCTGCTCAACGCCGTCGAGCTGCGCCACGCGCCGTTCGCGCTGTGGATTCGCGACCTCTCGGCGCCCGACTGCTTTCCGATTTCGTGGATGCCCAAGCTGCCGCTGATGCAATGTCACGGGTTACCGGTGCTAGTGCTGCTGATGGGAGCGAGCACTTTTTTGCAGCAGTGGATGGCGCCAACCTCGCCGGACCCGAATCAGCAGCGGATGATGATGCTGACGCCAATTATCTTCACCGTGATGTTCGTGAATTTTCCAGCCGGACTCTCGCTATACTATTTTGCGTCGAATGTGCTGGGCGTCGTCCAGCAGGTTTTTCTCAACCGCGAATTCAAAACCTATAGCCCCGCTACTGCATGAGTATGAGCGACCCAATCGAAATCACCGCCGCGACGGTGGAAGAAGCGATCAAGCAGGCGCTGGCCGAGCTCGGCGCGCCCGAAGAAGATGTAACGATCGAGGTGCTCGCGACTCCGCGCTCCGGCGTTCTGGGCCTCGGCGCGCGCCCGGCCAAGGTGCGCGTGACGCGCCGCCCTGCGCTTGCGGCGACCTCGGGCGTTCAGTCGCCGCCGCCGGCGCCGCCGGTCAGGCAGACGCAGTCCGCACATCCGCCGGCGCAACCACGACCGCCAGAGCCGCTGCGGCAGGAATCACGGGATGACGAACCGCGCCGCGAAGAGCGCTCCGAAGAGCGTAGTGCGGACGAGCGCCGTGGCGCCCGCCCGCAACGCCCGGAACCACGCCGGCAGCCGCGCGAGGAAGCGGCAGCGCGCGCCGAAAACCGCGGTGCCAACAGCGACGAAAATCCCGATGCGCCGCACCGCACCGCCGATCTCGACGAGCAGGCGCGCGAGGCGGCGGAGATTCTTTCGCGAATCCTAGAATTGATGGGCGAAAAGGCCGACGTTGTCCGCGCGCCCGAAACCGAACCGGACTCGCTCGAACTCGAAATCAAGGGCGATGGCTCAGGAATCCTCATCGGCCGCCACGGCCAGACGCTCGACGCCCTCGAATACGTCGTCAATCGGATCGCGGCGCGCAGAATCCGCGACGCGGTTCCGATCATGCTCGAAACCGAAGCGTATCGCGCGCGCCGCCGCCAGCAACTGCATCGCATGGCGCTCTCAATGGGCGAACGGGTCAAGCGCGAGCACGCGAGCGTGATGCTTGAGCCGATGCCGCCGCGCGACCGTCGCGTGATCCATCTGGCGCTGAAAGAGGATCCGATGCTGACGACGCGATCGTCAGGTGACGGCTTTCTGCGCGCGATCGAGATCGTGCCGGTCGGAACGTCGCGCCGCGATCGCGGGGGCGATGGGCCGCCGCCAGGACCGGGCCGCGGACGCCGTCGGGAACGCGAGCGTGAAAAGCCGCGCGAACGCAAAAACGACGCAATCGGCGAACAGGGCGGCTTCAAACACGGCCAAAAAAGAATCGTGTAGCGCCACTCCCGGCGCCCTGAATCCATCCCTTTCAGGGCGAGCAGCCAGCCGATGGCCGCGCGCCGGACGGTGGTTACGCCACGATGCGGTCGGAGAAGCCGGTTACGTCGTGGGTCATGATCAGGAGGTCGCGCGGGTGTCCTTTGCGGTCTTCGACCCAATCGGTCAATACAGCTTCGACTTGGAAGCCGAGATGCTCGAAAGCGGTGCGCGCGGCGGTTTGATCGGGTGTCATCTGCGCGGTGATCTTTTTGAGTCCGAGTCCGCGGGCGACCTCGAAAATCTCCGCCGTGAGCCGGCGGCCCAATCCGAGGCCGCGGTATTTTGACGACGCGTTGACCCGCAACTCACCGATTCTGCGGGTCCATCGAGCAGGTTCGACATGCACGCTGGCGTATGCCGCGAGGTCGCCATCGACTTCGGCGAGCAGCGTGGTCGTATTGCCCTTCTTGATATTATCGATCCAGTCGTTGACGACGCCTTTGTCGGTGATATCGGTGCGCAGAAAAAGCAGGTCGTCGCCGGGAAGCTTCGCGGCAAACTTGAGGATCGCGTCCTTGTCGGAGGGCTCCATGATCCGGATCGTCGCCTGGCGGCCGTCGCGCAGCTTGAGGTGCATCGGAAATTTACTTTCGGCCTTCGCTTTTTGAGCCATCGTAACCCTCCACGCGGCCCCCATAAGCCCAAGCTCGCCGCGCACGCATTTGAACATCCTTGCAGCATAGGCGCCGATTCGGCAAGCGCAGCTACGCTTGGTTTGGCTTGCAGTCAGCCGCCGATGCCTGCCAAGGTTGAGCCAGACTGACGGTGGTTTACCGTTGAGTTTTGCCCGATTGCGACGTGCTCGATCTCATCTGTGCGCGACACCGGAGGTGTGGCGATGGCTTCCGAAATCCTTGGCGGCGGCACTCAGAGCTACCGCCTGTCCACTCAGGACGCGACCTTCATCTATGCCGAGTCGCAAAGTGGTCCGCTCCACATAGGATCGATTGGCCTGTTCGAAGGGCGGATTGATTTTGAAGATATACGCCGGCACATCGAGAGCCGGATTCATCTCATTCCGCGCTACCGGCAGCGGCTCGCTCCCGTGCCGCTGAATCTCTCGCATCCGATGATGGAGGACGACCCGGAGTTCAGCGTCGATAACCACGTTTTCAATCACGAACTTGCGCCGGGGATGAGCGAGGTCGAGGCGCTGAGCCTGATGATGCGCGCTTACGAGTCGCCGCTTAACCGCGAGCGTCCGCTGTGGGATATGCATGCCTATCAGCGCCTCGAAGGTGGCCGCACCGCGATCTTGTGGCGAGTGCATCACTGTCTGGTGGACGGAGTTTCGGGCGTCGAGCTCTTGAAGGTGATGTACGATTTCCGCCCCGATCCCGAACCGGCCGAGCCGCCCGAGACGCCGTGGACGCCAAATCCCGCCTCGTCGGGTGCGGCGCGATTAATTGAGGCGGCGCGAGAGAGATTTCACGCCGCGTTCCAGAGCGCGCAAACCACGGCGCGCGAGATGATGAGCGATCCGGTTTCCGCGGCGAAAAGCGCGCGGACGTTCGCGGAAGCCGCGCGCACGATGACCGAGCTTGCGACGCGGCGAATCGCGCAGACTCCGTGGAACGCCGGTGTCGCAACCGAGCGGCGCGAAATCGCGTGGACGCGTCTATCTTTCGCCGATTTCCGCGCGATTCGGCAGGCTTTCGGCGGCTCGGTCAATGATGTTGTCCTGACCATCCTGACCGAAGCTGCGGCACGCTACCTCGCCCATCATGGCTACAATGAGCGTGGCCAGGAATTGTGCATCGGATGTCCCGTCAACGTGCGCCATCGCGACGAGCGCAGCGCGCTCGGGAATCGGGTTTCGATGATGTTTCCGACCGCGCCGGCGGAGCCGATGGACGTGGTGGAGCGGCTCAAGTTGATCTCGATCGAAACCGAGCGGATCAAGGAAGCGGGCAGGGCGCAATCGCTCGAATCGCTGATGCGGATGGCCGAGGGAGTTCCGCCGAGCTTGATTTCTTTCGGCTCACGGATGGCGACCGGCGCGCTCGACGCGGCAGCCGCGATGGTAAAGATGACTGGATGGAAGCCGACTCCGGACGGGTTTGCTCTGCCAGCAGCGGGAATCAACTTTATCGCGACCAATGTGCCGGGCGTGCAGGTGCCGCTCTATCTCTTGGGGCATCGATGCCTCGACATGATTCCGCTCGTGCCGCTCGGCGCGACCCTCGGCTACGGTGTGGCGATTCTGAGTTACAACCAAAGCCTGTATTTCGGGATGATGTCGGAGCCGCGGTTGATGCCCGACGTGGCGTTGATGCGGGCATACGTTGACGAAGCGTTCGCCGAGCTGCGCCGGCGCGGCCAGGAACGCGCAGGCAAATCCGAGCGCGCGATGGCCGAGGTTGCGGCGGGACGATAGGACGGCATCCGGGATT
>JAJZAG010000160.1 GCA_021799555.1 Deltaproteobacteria bacterium
CGACCAGTAAAAATATCCGCGCACGTCGATTCCGCCGCGAATACAGTCGCGCACTCCTTCGAGCGTCGAGTTGATAAAGGCCACTCTGCGCGCGTCGTCGCCAGTGGCAATTCCGCTCTCGGTCACAATAATCGGCGTCTTCGTTACCGCCGCCGCCGCGCGCCGGATCGCAGCGGCGAGCGCCTGCGGCCGGTATTCGTACCCCATCATCGTGAGCTCCGCGCCCGCTTCGGGTCCGATCGGCCCCCCGGGCCCGAAGCGTTGACGAGTGTAATTCTGCACGCCGATAAAGTCGTCGCCGCGGGCCGCCTCGAAAAATGGCCGCTCGGCCGCAAGCGCCGCATCGCGTCCCGCCTCGCCGCCGCTCACCGCCTCGATTTCTTCCATCGCGATCGTCATTCCGACCGGAAACTTGCCCCGGCTCGAGCGCAGCGCCTGCGCGCCCATCCGATGCGCCGCAATTATCACGTCGAGGCAGATCGATCGGGTCGAAAACGGGAATGCCGAATATTTCTCCGGAGCGACGCCGGCCGCGGACGCCGCCGCGGCCCGCCATCGCGATCGCAAGATCTTCTCATCCGGCGCGATCACCGCGCTTGCTTGCAGCATTTGCACCGAATTCAGCTCGTTGATTGTACACGCCCAAGCGATCAAATCGCCGAGCTCGCGCGCCACACGCTCGCAGTAGCCCGCGAAGCGCTCGGCCGTCTCGGCCGACTCCCATCCGCCGCGCGCCGCAATCCAGCGCGGGCTGGTGAAATGATGCAGCGTAATCATCGGAGCAACGCGCAATTCGTGGCAGGCGGCGAGCACGCGGCGGTAATGCTCGAGCGCGGCGGACGAGAACTCGCCCGGCTCCGGCTCGATGCGCGCCCATTCAATACTGAAGCGATAAGAGTTGAAGCCGAGGCCCGCAAGCAAGGCTATATCTTCACGATAGCGATGGTACTGATCGCATGCGTCGCCGGAGACTTCGACGAACGGCGTGGGCTTCAGATGCTCAAGCATCCAGCAGTCTGAGTTCCAGTTGCCACCTTCGACCTGATGCGCCGCCGTTGCGGTGCCCCACAGAAAATTATCGGGAAACTTGTACATTGGGATGATTCGCGTCCTTCGCGCCCAGCCTCACTTTTGCGGCGCCGCTACCTTGAAACCGCGCGCTGCGAGCTCCCTGGCGAGAACACGGCGCGTCTCGATCACGTTTTCCAGCCGATGCGCCCGATAGGTTTTAACCTCGGCTGCCGTGTAAGGTTTGAAGCCTGGCGGCAACTCGTTTTTGCTGAACCTCTCGAGCATCCAGTTCAGCACCATCGCCGTCTGGGCGTCATCAAGCGGCGAATTCGCCACTCCAGGCACTTCCACCAGGTAGGCGCGTCCGGCAGGGATACGCGGAAAGTAACCCATCGAATGCGCAAGGCGCGGCACCGTGCCGGGTATTCCCCGGGCGTTGGCGGAATGACATCCCCAGCAGTTCAACGTGTACAACTCCGAGGGGGATTCGGCGCGCGCCGGCATCTGGAGCGCGACCAGCGCCGCCAATGCCGCTAGCATCGCCGTCACGGTAGTAGCACGCGCGCGCCGCATCGCTAATGCGCCCGCGCCGCTGAGGGCAGCATCGCGCTCGGCCCCGGAGCCTTGACGATCGTCGCGCGTTCGGCGCGGACCTGATCGAATGATTCACTCGGCGCGCGCAAGCGTTTCACCTCTGCCGCAGTGTACGGACGAAAGCTCGCAGGCAGGATTTGGGCGTTCAATCCGGTCAGAATATAATTCAGAACGTCCGCAATTTGCGCGTCGCTCAACTGCGTCCATGGCTGCATGAATCCATTGTAGGTTTCGCCCTGAGAGACGATCGCGCCCGTCATCCCGAACGCCACCACGTGCACCAGGTATGCACGCCCGGCCGGCAACTTGACCCAGCGTCCTATCGTTTCCGCCAACCGGGGATAAACTCCCTGCACGCCCTGCCCCCCGCTTTGGTGGCATACGGCGCAATTAGCGGCGAACACCGACGCCCCGGACGCATAAGCTGACCCCGACGCGCGCGCGGGTCCGGCAAGTGCAAATAGCGCCGCGATGACGGCCATAATCTCCGCTCGATACGTTCCGCGCTTCATTTCTGCGGTGCCGCTGGCCGGACCGGGCTCCGATGCGCAGCCTCGAGGAATTGCTGGATCGACGCGACTCCGCGCTCGTGCGCTTCCAGCAGGCTCTCCAGATGCTCGCGCGTATTGATGAGCCCCTTGGCGCGCACGACTCCGGCCGCATCGATCAAAACCGCGTACGGAAGTTTTGCGACGCGATACGTCATGCCCAGCTCTTGCGAAAGCACGTAGGGAAAAGCACCGAGGTTGTGCGTCGCAACAAAGCGCTCGTGCTCTTCGCGCTCGCCGTCGCTGGCAAGAATAATCTCCAGGCTCTTTTCCTCCGCCGTGCGCATCGATTTCAGAATCGGCAGCATCTTCTTGCACACCGGGCAGGTCGGAGACAGGAAAAACATCAGCGTCGCGCGTCCACTTTGATTCGGTCCGCCAATCGCCACGCGGCGCCTGCCCAGATCGACAAGCTCGAAAACCGGCGCCAACTCTCCTTCCCTTGGGCCCTTGTCGATCGTGAGCGCACCCAGCGGCGCAATTCGTTCGTGCAGCACTCCGATCTGCCGCAGCAGCGCGACCTGCAACCCCGCCATCGCGATCAGCAAAACCCAAAGCACAACCTGCGAGATGACGAGCGCTTCCTGCATCTTAGAACATCTTGAGCGCGCGTGTGACCGGCGCATTCGCAATCGCGTAATTCACGCCAAGGTAGACCATAACCAGAACCGCGGCGCCGCATCCAATCGTGGCAAAATCCAAGCTTTCCAGCGTGCGGGCCGCGGACCGCGCCTCGAGCGACAGCGCGGCGATGATCAACGCGAGATTGCGCACCAGCAAAGGCGGGCCGAGCTGCTGCCTGAGCGCAGGCCCGAAGCATCCGCAATCGATCTCGCGCCGCCCGCGCGCAAGATTGATCGCAATCGCCGCGCTGAACGCCATGAGCAGCAGCGCTAGCGCTGCGGCGGCCGCCGCTCGCGTCGCGGAAAAAAGGATTCCCGCGGCGCAAATCGACTCGCACACCGGAACTGCCAGCGCAACGGGTCGTTCGAGCCAACGCGGCACGATCCGGTAATCGGCAACGGCGCCCTCGAACACGTCAAGATCGTACAGCTTGGCGGCGGCGGATCCGGCGAATATCGCCGCCAGTGAAATCGCGAGCAGATGCTGAATGGCAGGATCGAGCACGTCCGCCGAGTAATAGCCCAAAGCGCGAAAAGAAGGAACCGCGGATTACGCGGATTTCACAGATTCAAGTTCAGCATAGAAGTGCGGGCGGCGCCGTTTTACGGCACCGCCCGCATAATCTGTCTCGGATAATCCGCGGAATCTGTGAAATCTGCGGCTTCTTTCTCTCCGCGATCAACCGGTCGCCACCGGATCGGCTTCGAGCCCTTGCAGATTGCGGATACTGGGCCGCTCAAGCATCCGCTTCAGCCACGCATCGACGTGCGCATGGTTTCCGATCGTGTCGATCCCGAGATGTGGCAGCACCAGCAAGCGCGGCGCAAACGCAATATCCGCGACCGAAAATTCTCCCGCCAGAAACTGCTGGCCCTGAAGCTGCTGCTCCAGGTAGATCAGCACCCGCTCAACGCCCTGATGGAGCCGCTGAATTCGATTCTGGTCGCGCTCCACCTCGGGCTTGGCGACCTCTGAGATCAACTGGCCGACCTGCGGGGTGAAGGAAGTGTCGGCGAAATCTTCGAACGTGCGCGCACGCGCGCGCAGTCCGCTCGCGCCCACGGCGGGCAGCACCGGAGGTTCCGGATACTCGTCCTCGAGGTACTCGTTGATGATCGTCGAATCGTAAACCGTCGTGTCGTCATCGACCAGCACGGGCACGCGTCCGAAAGGATTCAGCCGCAGAAATTCCTGCTTGCGATGCTCGCCGGCGGCAAGATCCACCGTCACGAGATCGTAGCTGAGACTTTTCTCGGCCAGCACGATTCGCACCTTCTGACCGTAAGGGCAGGAAAGGAAGTCGTAGAGTTTGATCATATCGGGCAACGCCTCATTCTGCCGCAACCTGGAGCTTCAGGATGGCCTCGACTTCGGCATCGAGCTTGATCGGGACCGCGAACTCGCCAAGCGCCTTGATGGGCTCGGGAAGGATAATCTTGCGCCGTTCCAGGTCGAAACCGCGCCCGCGCAGCGCGCGTTCGATATCGATGTTGGTTACCGAGCCAAACAGCTTGCCTTCTTCGCCGGCGCGCGCCTTGATTTCAAGCACGATCGCCTCGAGCTTCTCTTTGAGCGAGGTCGAAAGATTCTTCTGCCGCTCCCGCTTGAGCATCGCGCTGCGTTTTTGATGCTCGAAGGCGCGCATGTTTCTTGGGTTGGCTTCGACGGCGAGCGCTCGCGGCAGCAGGTAATTGCGCGCAAAGCCGGCGCGCACCTTTACCACGTCGCCAGTGCGCCCCAAGTTGGGAACGTCTTCGTTGAGAATTATCTGAACATTCATAATCTGTTAGCGCCTGGATTGAACGCCCCTCTAAAGAAAATCACCGAAATTGCCGGCTTCCTGCCGCGGTGGTTTGAGCCGGCGAAAATCTATCCACATGTCGAATATGCCGGCGATACATGCGACACCCGCGACGACCGGCTGAACGATCGTGATGAAATAGATTACGCCGCGCACGATCATCGGCACGGACAGCGCCTGGAAGTAAAAGCTCACGATCGCAAGTCCCTGGCAGAAATAGATCGCCGTGAACACGAGGAATCCGTTGAGCGCGACATCGCTCAGCGCGCGCGCCGGAGCCAGCATTCCAAAACCGGTCGCGATCAATCCCCAGATCAACCACTCCGGCGCAGACCACCTGGTCAGATCGCCAAACAGAGGATAGCTAAGCCGATTTTTACCGCTGTATCTCCAGAACAGCCGCAGGTTCACGAGCATCGCGAATCCCGCGACAATCGCCGCCAGCGCCGGCGTGATTCGCATGATCAAGTTGATCATCTCAGTCCGCGTTTCCGAAGTGACCGCATTGGGCATCCCAATCGCGCGATACATTTCCTGCCCCCGCACCATTCCGGCTGCGAGCTGCGCCTCGAGCGCCTTCGAAATTGCGGCCGGAGTCCCAAAAGTCGCAAGCGCCGTAATTGCCGCCGCCGCGAGCATCGCGGCCGCCGGAACAATAACGACCATCTCGAAGGGACGGCGCCGCTCGAGCATTCGGACCGCTACCACGGCCGCAAGCCCAAAGCTCAACAGATAGCTACCCGCGCCTTGCGGTCCCGCGCCGATCGCCATCAGCGCGGACGCGATCACGACCGCAACCATCGCACGCAGTTCGGCGCGCGCGCTTCCCGCCGCGTAAACCAGAATCGGAAGCGGTGACAGCAGCGCCGCGAAAGTTCCGAGTACCGGGACGAGTCCGCTCGCGATAAACAACGCCGCTGACAGGGCCGATGCCCGCGCCACTGCGATTATCTCCTTGCGCGTCACTGCGGCTCCGTCAGACGCCGAGGGTTGAGAAGGGCAGCAGAGCAAGCACTCGCGCGCGTTTGATCGCGATCGCGAGTTGGCGCTGATGCCTTGCGCAATTTCCGGAAGTGCGGCTCGGCACGATCTTCCCGCCCTCGGTGATAAAGCTGCCAAGCGTGCGCACGTCTTTGTAATCCACCTTGAGCATCTTGTCGGCGCAGAAGCGGCACACCTTGCGGCGTCCTCCCGCGCGCCGCCGCATGCCACCGCGGCCTTCGCCGCCGCGCTCTCCTTCGGGACGCGGTCCGCGCGGACCGCGGGAGCCTTCCTCGTTGCGCGGCCTGTCGCCGCCCTGTTCGATTCTTTCTTCTGTCATTTCGATTCCCTGACGACTATTCCTGTTCAGGCGCCGCGTCGGTTGCGCGCCTGCGATGTTATCCTTGCGGCTCGATCCGGTTTGCGATCAGCTCGACTCCGACACTCCCGATAGTTCGCGCGCCGCAAGCTCTTAGCCTGCCCGCAACCGCCACCGCGCTTCCGCGCTTGAGCAGCGGCGCGATCGCCTGCGCCGCCTCGCCCGCCATGACGACCTCGAGGCGGAGTTGTTCGCCCGGCTCGGCGCATTCGACCGCCAACTTCAGAACGGGCGTACCGGCGGGTGTCACGCGAAGTTCGGGAGCGCGCGCGAGGCGGCCTTCGAGTTCAATTCGGTTCGCCACCGCTCTCAGGGTCGATAGCTGTCGGGTCGGCCTCGCCCAGCATTTCTTCCGGCGCGTCCGGGGTGTCGGCCAGACGATCGCGTTCAGCCTGCTGCGCGGCGAACGCGGCCGCGCGTGCTTCGGCGGCAGCGCGCGCCTCCGCGATCCGCTGATTGCGCGTCTCGATCTCCTCGCGAACCTTGGCCGCGTCGGCGTCGGAATCGACCAGCACCGACAGGTATCGCAATACGGTATCGGACAGCTTCAGGTTGCGCTCGACCTCGTTCATCACGGCGCCATCGGATAGATAATCCATCCGCACGTAGTAGCCGCGGCGCTCGCCCCTTATGCGGTAGGCAAGTTCGCGCGAACCCCACTCCTCGTTTTCAACGACTTCGCCGCCGCCTTGCGCGACGATCGTCGAGAAGCGCTTGATCGTATCCTTGATTTGCGGTTCGCCCTGATCGGGGCGAAGAATGAAAATCGTTTCGTAGCGCCTCAATGCGCACAGTCCTCCTTATGGTTTCTAGCCCCGAGTTTGGAGCAAGGAGCAACCGGTAAAACTATCATCCGCGTATGCGCCTAACAAGCTCAATCGAAAAATATTCGCCGCCGCCCTTGAGATTAACTCCGGCTCTGTTATTGAGAAGGACAACTCTCGGCACGCCGCCCTTTCAGGAGGAACAAACATGGCAAAGGCAAAGTCCCGAAAGACCGCTCCGAAACCGAAGCTCAAACCGATCCGGGCGAAGCCCCGCGCCAAGGCGGCGTCGAAACCAGCGCCCAAGAAGAAGGCCGTCGCCCGCAAGATCGCTCCCGCACGCCCCGCTCCGCGTCCGGCGCCCAGACCATCCGCACCCCCGGAACCAGCCCTCCCCAGCTTCGCCGAGTTGCCGGTGCGCGCGGGCGCTCCCGCCGGCGCCGCGTGGGGCGTGTTCGGCGATCGCGACGAAGTCGGCACGATCAATCTGCTGACCCCCGCTCGCGTGCGCGCCGCCGCCGAGGCGATCCGCACCGGCAAAGTCTTCGCGCTCAATCTCCCCATCGATATCCCGAGTCCCCCGCTCTTCACCCGCCAGGCGCATCGCCATACCGTCAAGACCTTTCCCGCGCCGACCGACTTCGTGCTTGACGACTACCTCGACAACTTCTATCCGCAAGCCTCGTCGCAGTGGGACGCCCTCGCGCACGTCAAGCATCCGGTTCACGGCGCGTACAACGGAATCCCGGATAACGAGATCACCGGCCGCGGCGGCACCCGCCTCGGCATCGACAATCTGGCGCGGCGCGGAATCGCCGGACGCGGCGTGCTCGCCGATATCGGGCGCTATTACGAGGCCGCCGGCAAATCGATCAACTACACCGCCGCCCAATCGATCCCGCTCGAAGATCTCGAAGCGACCCTCGCCGCGCAGAAGTCCACGCTGCGCCGCGGCGATATCCTGCTGATCCGAATTGGATGGACCGCCTTCTACCTCGGCGCCAGCGACGCGGTGAAACAGGAACTCGCCCGCGAGACGGTCGTCCCCGGAATCGAGGGCAGCGAGCGCGTCGCGCGATGGATTTGGGACCATCACCTCGCCGCGATCGCTTCGGACTCGCCGGCCCTCGAGGCGCTGCCGAAATCTCCCGACCAGGAGTTCCTGCATTTCTACATGCTGGCGTTCTTCGGGATGCCGATCGGCGAGATGTGGAACCTCGAGGCGCTCGCCGAAGATTGCGCGCGCGACCGCGTGTACGAGTTCTTCCTGACTTCCGCGCCGCTCAACGTGCCCGGCGGAGTCGGTTCGCCGCCCAACGCGCTCGCGATCAAGTAGAATCGCCGCACCGCGCACACGCGAAACCCGCGAAATCACGATGCGGGCGAGGCTTTGACCCCGCCCGCATCGCTCAGGGTTTCCCCCAACCCGAGACCGTCGCGGTGATCTCGAGCTATGCGGTATCACCCATCGTCGCGGCGAAGCTGCGGTTTCGTCTCCGCGCCTTCGCGGTCTCGCTCGATTCAGCCGCCGCGGCGGCCGCGGATACCGTCCAACGCGCCTCGCGATCGCGAGGCATCGGCGCGTCAATCGGCTATAATGTCCACGGGCGCCGCGAGCGCATTGGAATCTAGCCGTTATTGACGTTAGCGTCAACTCGAATCGAGAGGCTCGATCCCCCGCGGACCACACACAGCCATCGGATGATAGTCCCACAGTGAGCAGCGCAGCCCCATCCAACCTGTCCC
>JAJZAG010000161.1 GCA_021799555.1 Deltaproteobacteria bacterium
CGATTATCGCCACTGTCTGCGATGAAGAGATCGCCCGCCGGATCGAACGTTACCGCCGAAGGTGCGAGCAATGTCGAAGCGCTGACCGTATTCGGCGAGCATCCGTTGGTCGTAAAGCCGCCGCAAGTTCCGAACACGAGCGCGGCCGGCGCTGGATTCGCGCACGGATAGGAACTGCACGCCGCGGCGGGATTGGAGAACTCGAGCACGCGATTGTTGTTGGTGTCGGCGACGAAGAGGTTGCCAGACGAATCAGTCGCGAGACCCTCGGGCGAGTCGAGCGTCGATGCGCTCTCGGCGCCGCCCGCGTTCACCGCCGACGAAACGAAATCAGTCTGGCCGATTACGATATCGGCGGGACCCGCCGCCGGAGTTGACGGGCTGACCCATCCGAGCACGCGATTATTTGCGGTGTCGGCGAGGTACACCGCCGTCTGCGCCCCGGAGATCGAGGCGGCAACGCCGCGCGGTTCGTCCAATCCGCCGGCGCCGATGCTGTTGGTTCCGGCGTCTGCGAAATCGCTCTGACCAAGCACCCGATTGGCGACCGCGTTGGTCGGCGGGTTGGACTCGTTGTATTCGAGGACGCGATTGTCGCCCGTGTCAGCGGCGTAGAGATCACCGAATTCATCGATCCCGAGACCTCCGGGATTGCTCAGGCTGGCGGCATTAGGACCAGAGGTTCCGGGGCCGATCGTGATATTCACGGAAGTGTTCCGCAGCGATACCGCGCCTTCATAAACGGTGATCTCGTTGCCAACACTCCA
The DNA here is from genome assembly GCA_021799555.1 of Deltaproteobacteria bacterium. GTDB lineage: Bacteria > Desulfobacterota > Binatia > Binatales > Binataceae > JBARDN01. The sequence continues at coordinate 768 of JAJZAG010000161.1, forward strand.
TCCGACGTACAGATTTCCGGCGGAATCGATCGCGATGCCCTGCGGCTCGTTCACGCCAGCCCCGGTGAAGACGAGATTGGCGGTTGTCGAATTCTTACCCTTGACGCCGTAAGGCCCGGTGTATTCGAGCGCGCGATTATTTCCAGCGTCGGCGACGAAGAGATTTCCCAGATTATCGACCGTCACGCCGGCGCCGGACGGCGATCCGGCAATCGGCGCCAGACACAGCGTCGCGTCGGTCGCGTTCGAACCCTGGACGCACTGCGATCCGGTCGCGTCGGTTTGTCCGACGATCAGATTCGCCGCGGTGCTGGCCGGCTGCGTGATGTTCTTACCCTCGCCTGAGAACGGCGCGTAATAAACCGTCACGCGATTATCGCCCGCGTCGGCGATGAAGACATTACCGGCAGCGTCGATCGCAACACCGGAGGGATCGCACAACGACCCGGACCCGACCTGCCCGCTCGCGCATCCTGTATTCGTCGCAAAGTTTCCGCCCTGTCCAAATACCGCCGCGGCTGGTCCGCCCGCGACCGGGCCGCTCGAGAATCCTGAAAGCGGCGCGCTGAAAACCAGCACGCGATTATTGCCGCTGTCGGCGACGTAGAGATTTCCCGCACCGTCCACTCCAACGCCGGCCGGCGCCCATAGCGTGGACGCGCTGGGTGCGCCGTCCTGATTCGGCGTGGAAGAGATCATGTTCGGCTGCCCGATCACGATATCCGCCGCTGTGCCATTGGCGTAGGTGCTCGCATCGTTCCATCCGAGCACGCGGTTCTTGCCCGTATCCGCGACCCATACGTGATTGGGCGAAACCGAAGTGTCGATCGCTACCGCACGCGGCGCAGCCATCGCAGCGGCCGTAACCTGGTTGAGAGTATTGGTATAGAAATCAGGTTTTCCGAAGACCAGACTGGCGAGATCCGGAGCGCTCGCGACTGCGGCAAGCGCCGCGATCGCAATCGCGGCAGCCGCAGCCGCCATAAACACAAGCACACGCAGGACCGTAATCCGCGCCTTCGCCGGCATCGCGCCCCCCTTTACCGACAGTGGTTCGCGCGGCCGCGCAACCTAACGCGACCCGCCCAAGTTCGCGATTCCTCACCTCATATATCCCATCAGGCAGTCAAATAGAACAGAATTGATGTTCGTAGCTTTGCCTTCGCGGCTTGCCGCTCCCCGATCGCTCCGGAGATCTTGCCGCGCCGCCCGCGAGCGTCCGCGCGCACCGCATCGCATCCGGAGCGTTCGGGTTCCAGGGTTTAATGGCAGCTTGAAATAATTGCTTTGAACGGCCCGGCTTTGCGATGCTAAAGTGCGTAGAGTCAATTACTTCGGCGCTCGAAAGGAGATCGCAAACATGAGCATCAAGGAGCGATTCGGGATCCTCGCGATGGTGATTGCCGCCGCGATGATGGGCGGAGCGGTTGGTGGCTATCTGATGAACTCGGCGACGCTTAACGCCGCCAGCACACCGAAACTGATCACGGCGCAGAAGTTCGTTCTGGTTGACGCCGCTGGACGGACCCGGGGTGTGCTTGATGTTTCCTCGAAGGGAGTCGCTCAGTTGGCGCTGTTCGATGATCACCATCGTATCCGCGCCGGACTTGGAGTAGCGCATAATGGCGCACCCGGGCTTGCGATATACAGCACCAGTGGCCAGACGCGAATCGAGCTGTCGCTGTCGAACCATACCTCGCGCTTGCGCTTCTTTAATCCCGACGGACGCACGGTCGCAGGCTTCGGCGCGACCCCGAATGGAGAGCCCGCTCTGATTCTCAACGACAACCAGGGACGCGAACGCGCGTCGCTGGATGTCGCCGCCGACGGAGCGCCGACGCTCAGACTCGGCGACGCGACCGGCACTCGGCTCGGTCTCGACGTAACTCCCGCCGGACTACCGGGTCTCGCGCTGCTCGGCACCAACGGTGTGACGCGCGCGACGTTGACCCTGAACGCCAACGGAGCCGGCGCACTCACCCTATTCGACTCGAGCGGCAAAGCAGTAAGGAGCGGCTTCTGAATACGACCCGCGATTGCGAACCGGGCGGACCCAGGCGGCCGCCCGGATTTTTTGTGCGCTCTTGCGATACTGCGGCGCGTCGGCCCACGTTGTGCGCGATCGCCGCGCCGCGCCCGCGATCAGGCGTAGTCCCGAGGTTCTGATCTTTCCATGTTCGGGCCTGTAGCGAATTTCCGCGCGGCGCTGTTCCTCGCGATGGCGATCGCGGTAGGCGGATGCGCCGCGCTTTCGCCATCGAGAAAACCAACTCCCGCCGAACGCGCGCAGGAGATCGAGCCGATGCTCGCGGCGGCGGGCTTCGCGATGCTGCCCGCGGATACGGCGCAGCGCAAACAGCAACTCTCGACGCTGCCGCCTTTGACGCTCTCCTACTACGTCGGACACACTGGCAAGATGCACTACTGGATGGCGGATCCGCAGTTCTGCAATTGCCTCTATCTGGGATCCGAGGAGGCTTACCAGAAGTACGAGCGGATGCGGACGCGGCAACACCTCGCCGAGCAGGAGCATCGCGCGGCTGAAGAGAGCCTTGAAGCCGCATCCGAGGAGCAAATGTCCTTGCAGTCGGAGATGCTCAATCCCTACGCGCCCGATCCGTATAGCGGGTTGGGCTGGCTCCCGCCCGGCTTTTTTATGTACTGACCGCGCCGCAACCTGCGGCCGCGCCCATCTTGAATTATGCGTTTTGAACGATTCATCGAGCGATGCCGCGCCGAGTGGCCAGAGTTCGACAACCCGCGCCGCCTCGAAGAGTCCCCCAATCCGGCCACGCGCGATCTCTCGGGGGTTCTTACTCACGTGCCCGGGATGGCGACCGAGAACAAGCTCAAGCTGCTCAATCTCGCCGTCGCCTCGCTCGAGCCGGACGAGATTTACGTCGAGGTCGGTTGCTACAAAGGCGCGAGCCTGATCGGCGCCGCGATGGGGAATCCCGACGCGCGGATATTCGCGTGCGATAATTTCTCGCAGTTCGACGGCGCAGCCGCGGCGCTCGACGCCGTAATAGCCCAGTTCACGCGCCCGGGCCAGGTCGAATTTCACGACATGGATTTCCGCGAATTCCTGACCCGCGCGCCGTGGCGTCCGGCAAAAATCGGCGCCTACTTTTACGACGGCGGTCACTCGTTCGAGGATCAGTACGACGGAATCCGCCTCGTACTCGAGCATCTCGCCGCCGACGCCCTCGTCATCATCGACGACACCAACAAACGCGCCGCCCGTTCGGCTGACGCGCTGATCGCGCGCCAGGTGCCGGGCTTCGAGTTGATCCTCAATCTGCGCACGCCGAAGAACCACCATCCAGCCTGGTGGAACGGCATCCAGGTTTATCGCTACCGCGCGCGCGGCCCGATCGACTGCGCGGCGTTGATGGGCGCGGCGTTCTCGGCGCGCAAGCTCATCTACGACGACCTGCTGCTCAACCTGAAGCATGGCCGGCGCGCGCTTCGCGCCCGAATCAAGCAATCGCTCCGGCATTGAGCGCCACGGTTGCATCGTTCAATCAGCCGCTGTGCGCGCGGCCGGCGTCAGGATCGTGTCGCCGGGGGACGGTTCCGGAAGACCCAGCTTGTCGAGCACGGATTTCTGCGCGACGCGCAATCCGCGATCGGCGAGTTCCGCAACGATATCGGCGAACTCCTTGACATTCTGATCGTCGGGCAAGCCGAGCGCGAGTTTCGGATATTGGCGCTGCGGCCCGAGGTTCAAGTCAACTATCGGCCGCACCAGGTCGCGTCCGAGCGTTTCGCCAAGCCGCCGCGCGTCGGCGGCCAGGATGTCGCGGCGCACGGTGTTGTGAACTTCGGCCGCCCCGCGCGAGCCGCCCCGCGCCGGCATCTCGGTCGTCAGCGTCTGCCCGAGCACCGCCTTCGAAACCTGCGCGTCCAGATACTCGCAGAACGAACGGTAGAGCTCCGAGCTGCCGCTCTGCCGCGCCTCGGTGAATTCGATCATCATCGATTCCGGGATAATCGCCGCGGCGTCGGTGCCGATGCTTGCGACCGCCTGCAACAGCGTCTGCTTGTCGATCTCGGTCGCGCCCGGATGATACTTGCCCACCCTGAGCGGCTGGCCGAACACCTCGGTGAAGGTCACCCAGTCCTTGAGGATGTAGTTCTTGAACAGGTAGGCCCAGCCCGCCGCACGCGCGAGTCCGCCGCGAATAGGCAGTCCCGCTTTGGCCTTTGAGAAGTGAGTAATGAACTTGAACGGCAGCAGCGGCGCCGTCATCGGCTGAATCCCGCCGCGCACTCCGCCCGCCAGTCCGTCGCCGCTGAAGTGCGGCGTCTCGGAATCCAGCCCCGGCGCCTTCCGCGGCGCCTTGGGCGACGCTCCGCTGAGCGGCTGCTCTTTGAGGGTGCGCACCAGCAGTTCCTCGCCGGATATCCAATCGAACATGAACCATCGCGGGTCGCGCCATTTGAGCTCGCGCGGATACCACTGACGCCCCGAGCGGTCCCAGATGATCTCGGTGGCCGAGAAGCCCTTGCCGATCGCGTCGAGCATGTCCATGATCGCCGAATCCATCGTCAGCACTCCGCCGAGCAGGACCTCGCGCACGATCGCCGCCGCGCGCTGATCGTCGGCCGACGACGACGCCGCGCGCACAATCAGCTCGAGTCCCGCCACCGCCTCCTTGCGCGTCTCGAGCACCGCAAGATAGTGCAAGTCCTTCTCCTCCATCTCCTCGGCGAGTTCGAGGTAGAGGAACGGATCGCCGAATTCGGCCTCGCGCAGGATCGAGGTGAGCCGCTCGGGTGTCAGTCCAGCGGAAGGATGCATGACCGAGTAGATATTGCGGATTCCGGCCATCGTGGGCGCCGCCTGCTCGGCGCGCAGCATTTCGGTATCGACCGGGCGGCCGTACGCATCGTATAGCTTCATGGGTTCGTCTCCGCTTTTTTGGGTTCGCATTCGCCGACTTTTCGGAACCAATTTCCGCCGCATCGATGGCACGGCTCGGGCAGCCGCATCGTCGTCAGTGCGAACTGATGCCCGCAGGCCTCACAGCGCCATTGCCAGTAAATACTCATGAATTCCTCGGTTTTTTCGTTCGGGATCGCCGGCCGCGGCGCGTAGGCGATCCGCCCGGCGCGCGCCGCGAGGGACGCGATCGGCGCGGCGGCGGCGCGGCGCTCGCGATGGGTTCGTTTCGCGGAAAATCGGGCGCCGAAACCGTCTCTCCCTGCCGCCATCGCGCTCACCACGCTCCTTCGCCGAACCGGATCGCGCCGGCGGATTTCACCGGCGTGTATGCGATTTCGGCGGTCTCCATCCGCGAGGCCGCGAACGCTAGCGCGGCGGCGATCGCGGAGTCGCCATGCCGCGGCATCCCGTCCGCGCCGCGCGCGCGCGCTTCGCCCACTTTCGCGATTCCCTGCTCGACGACGATCGCGCGATGGTCGGCAAGAATATCGGCATCGCGCGGAAGTTCGATCGCGCCGTCTTCGAAGGCGGCTTTATAGCGCGGCATATTCTCCCGGTACCATTCCGGCGACAGCATCACCTGCGCGATCCGCGCGCCGTAGCGATCGGCCGCCGTCTCGGCGAGATATTGACCGTTGCCGCGCGCGTCCATCGCGCCCGCGATCAAGCGCGGCAGCCGATCGGCAACATAGAACAGAATCTGCTCCTGCTGACGGAACGGCAGATTGCGCAATTCGACGACCAGCGCGGTGCGCCGCGTCAAATCGCGCGCGATCTGCATCACCCAAATCACGGTCAGATCTGCCGAGCGTCCGAAATCCTCGCCGAAACAGGTCGCAAGCGAGCTGTCCAGCGAGCGCAGCGCAGGCGCCAGATAATCCTCGCACCAAGCCGCCGTTTCGGATCGCCGCGGCTCATCCGCCCGCGCCGCAAATTCGTCGGGCGCCGACCATCTGAGTACCGGAATTCCCTCGCGCATCCGCGCTTCGATCGCGAGCGCGCTCAGAAACGTTCCCGACGACGCGCGCGGGATGCACATCAACTCTTCGTCCGAGTTGTCGGCGTACAACTCGAAGATTTCCTTGCGCCATGCGGCTTCGGCTTCGCGCGACCACTCGCGGCCGAGCGTTTCGCAGATTTTCCGGTAAAGGCCCTGCCGGAGCGCGTCGTCGAGGGTCACGCGATGGAGCGAATACGGCAGGCGTCCGGCGCGAATCTCGCCGATCATCTGATTAAACGCGTTGCCCGCGCCGTTGTGCGTCGAGATGACGCGGACTTTGCCGCCCCACATCGTAAACGCCAGCGCGGCTTTCAGCAGGCCCGGCAAATCGTCGTGAAAGGCGGCCTCGTCAATCACGGCGCAGCCCTGCTTGCCGCGCAGATTCGAGGGCCGCGACGACAACGCGACGATCTTGTGGCCGGAGGCGAAGCGGATGCGGAAGGCGAGAATATCGCGCGACTCGTCGCTGACCGCGATCTCTTCAATCGCGCGCGCCGCCTTGTCGAAACGCCGCGCCCACGCCGCGGCGGTCGCGATAAATTCGAGCGCCATGTCCTTGTTGTAGCCGATATACCATGCGTCCATGCCGCCGCGTCCCGCGATCGCGGCGCCGAGCGCGCGGTCGGCCGCCTCGGTCCAGGTAAGCCCGACCCGGCGCGATTTCTCGGCAACTTTCACCTGCGCGCAATCCGCGATCCATGCGCGCTGATACGGCAGCAGTATCGAGAGTCCGTCATCCATCGTGATCTCCGTGCGCGCGAGCGCCGCGGGCGTTCAAAATTCCACCCGCCTGCGTATCGCACCGACCCGCCGCATCAGCTCGTAAAGCCGCTCGGCATGTTCTTCGAGCGCGCGCGCCACGGCCTGCGAGATGTCGCGCTCGCCGGCTGCGGCCGAGCCGGGAGGAAGGTTGACCGTGGTCGAGGGCGAAGAGTTGATCGTGAGCGGGCCCGAGGCTGCGGCGGCGCGCGCCGCGGCGCGCGAGGGTAATCGCAGCGCCGCCGCGTCGGAATCTTTCACGCCGCCGCCGTGCGCCGCCAACTCTCCGACCGAGTCGGCGCCGCGCATCCGCGTGAGCATCCTGCGCACCGGCCGCGCAATCGCGCCAAGGCCCGGCGCGGCGCGGCGAGCGCGGGTCGCCGCGCCGGGATTGCTATTCGCACCGGCGCTCGATCGCCCGGCGGGCGGCGCTCCGGCGTCACGCGCGAGGCTTTGCCGCGCGGCAGCGCTGAAAGCTAGCGCCGCGGCAAAATCCCGCATCGGCGCGCGCCGCCGCGGCGGCGATTCGGAATCCGTCACGCGCGAGTCCGCTCGCGCTTGGCGATCGCCGCTTGCGCCGGCCAACTGCGGATTGCCGCCCAAAGCGGACTTCCGCACGGCGCCTGATGCGCCAAGCCCCGTGGCGAACGCGGCGCGCGCGAACGTCGAAGCGCCGGCGCGCCGCACCGCGGCGCGCGTGGTCGAACCTGACCGCCCGGTGCCGGGCCGCGCGGCGCGCACGTCCGGAGCCTCGCGCATGGTTGCCGCCGTCGCGGCATCGGGCGCGGCGCCAATGGACCGTGCAGATCCCAAATCGCTCGGGCGCGCAGTTTGATTCGAAAGGCGCCGTCCGGCGCCGTCGGGTGCCGCGCCGGAGCGCGGCGCGGCACCGTCAAGCGCGCGCCGCACCGCGGCGGTGGGCGCGGTGCGATTGCACGAGA
>JAJZAG010000162.1 GCA_021799555.1 Deltaproteobacteria bacterium
ATCAGGTTCGAAAAGGAATGGCCGCGGCACCGGGAACGCCGCCGAAGAAAGCCTGTCGATCGTAAGATGCTCGCGAGCACCTTTCTGGTCAGCCTGCGCACCTTGGTAGAACCGCAGCACCAATGGGGAATGCACGGGAATTTCGCGGAAGCGCTGAGATTTCGAGCCAAGCGCAAACTCGAACACGGTGGTTTCCCATCCGCTGGCCAGCACGCGCCACTTCTCGAGCGGTGCGCCGAGATAAGCGCTCAGCGGCGCCTGGATATCGATCGATTCGCTCATTGAGCCGCAAGTGCGCGGTCAGCCGCGCCGAGTTTATCGCAGGCTAATACATCGGCGCGCATCGGTGCAATTCCACCTGACACTCGTGTCAGGTGCGCGGCCGACTCAATTGTTGCGATGGAGCAGATGGCGGAAAAACTGATGCCGTTGCGGAGCGGGTGTGGCCGCGCTTTGCGGCTCGGCGCCCGGTGCCGGTTGCTGCTTGAGCGATTCGTTAGGCACCACCATTCCGTTGTGCTCGAAATGCCGCTGGATCATCGACGACAACCGCGAGCCGCGGCGGTTGCCGACGTTGATCGCCACTTCAACCGACAGTCCAAGGCGCAGCGGTTTGTCGGCGGGAATGTCCTGGTCAAAAACGATCTTGACCGGCACGCGCTGTACGACCTTGACCCAGTTGCCGGTGGCGTTCTCGGGCGGCAGCAGCGAGAACGCAGCGCCGGTGCCCATGCTGATCGAGTCAACGTGGCCCTCGTACACGTAACCGGGATAGATGTCGGCTTCGACGGTCGCCCGTTGTCCCACGCGAACGTCTGTGAGTTGCGTTTCTTTGAAATTAGCCGTGACATATAGATGCTTGAGCGGGACGATCGCCATCAGCGGTTCGCCGACCTGGACGCGATGCCCGACATGCACGGTCTTGTGGGTTACGATTCCCGCGAACGGCGCGTAAATTTTCGTGTAGGCGAGATCCAGCTCGGCCGCTTGCAGGGCCGCTTCGGCCTGCTTGACGATTGGGCGGTCGTAGCGCGAATGGTCGCTGTGGTCGACTTCCTCGCCGAGGGCGGCTTTGGCCTGCGCGAGTTGATGCTCGGCAAGGGCAGAGTTGGCGGTGGCGACCCGGAGCGCGGTTTCGGCTTGATCGTAAAACGCGGCCGAGACAATACCCTGAGTTTTGAGGGCTTGGGCGCGCGAAAAATCGATCTTCGCCTGGTTGAGCTGGCTCGCGGCCAGGCGCACGCCCGACTCAGCGGCATCGACACCCGCGTACATTTCATCGACCGACTGGCGCGCACGCGCCAGTTGCGCGCGCGCCTGCTCGACGCGAACCTCGTAGTCGCGCGGGTCCAAGGTCAGCAGCAGCTCGCCCTCGGTAACCGTCCAGTTATCTTCGACGTAAAGATCATTGACCGTGCCGTTGACGCGCGAAGACACCAACGCAACGGTTCCATCAACGTAAGCGTCGTCGGTCGATACGTGGCTTTCAAAATAACGGTAATAGTGCAGGGCGGGCGCAACTGCCGCCGCAATCACGATCAGCGCGATCACCAGGAATATGCGGCGCAACAGGGTCGATCTCATACGTTTTGCAAAGCGTGGGAGGAACGCGCGGGACAGAGCCGTGGTTGCTGAAACATCAGAACGGCTAAGTATTCCGAAATTCCGGGACTGTCAATTGGAATCAATAGACGCTCACATACCGTCCGGTCAGTTGCAGGCGCATACACCAAAACTCGCGCGACGTCATGGCTGGCGGATTACGACGAAGGGGAAACCCTTCGCTGTGGCGACTACGACTCCGTTGTAAGTCATGTTAATCGCAAACGGGCCGAATGACTGAATCTGCGTGAACTGCCCATCGATTTTTCCGTTGGGAGAATCGAACAGAAATAACGCGGGCACTCGCTGGTTGACCAGGTAGCCAATTTGCGAATCCTCGACCAATCCCGAAAAGCGCTCTCCCGCGGGTCCAAACACGAAGATTCGCACATCCGGCTGCGCGTGTGGCGCAATCTGCGTCAGAGGAGTCACGGTTTGCGCGGTGATGGTTCCATAGGGTGCGCTGGTCGAGACCGCGCCCATCACGGTGAAGCCATTGGTGATTTGCAGGCTCAACAGATTATTATCGCTCGACAACTTGGTCGCGACCATCCGCGCGGTGGTCTGTCCGTTGATCATCGGACTGTTGACGATGTTTATATTGAGCGGGACGTTGCCCTGAACCTGCCAGGAAGAGCGCGCGTTCGAGATCAGGAGCGTAAACGGCGTTCCCACCGTTCCAAGAACCTTGAAGACCGTTTCGGGAGAGGTTGGCGGCGTATTGCCCACGTATCCGGCGAAGCCGATGTAATTATTATTGCATGCGGATAGCCCGGTCAGCCACGCCATCACCAGCGCCAGTCCGGTAAGTCGGCGAATCGCCGCGATGAGTTGATTCACGTGCGCTCTCACAGTGGACTTGCCGTCGTGTTCTGGCAGATGCGCGGGCAATTGCCGTTGGCGTCTTCGCAGGTCGAAGGGCAGGGCGACGGCGTGCTCGACGGCTCCGGGACCGGCGGTCCGTTCACGGTTATCGGCTGCGACGCGCCGGGCACCGGAGTTTCGATCGGCGTCGCTCCTTCGTAGCGAGTCAGAGTGTATGGTGTCGAGTCGGGCGGCACGCACATGCTGTAACCGTTTCCGACGGGAGGATTGTTCTCGGCGCCCGAGGGCGGAAGAATCAACGAAACCGGCGCGGCCGAGAAGAGCTGCACGTCGCCGGTATTGTTCCAATTCCTAGAAATCTCGACAAACGTGTTGATGTCGGGATTGTTGAGCTGCCCGGTGATGCTGCCGTGGCCCGCGCAATCCATCGTCTCTGCGCTGGGGAACAGCATGCCTGTGCCGGTATCCGTCGAAAAGTCGGAGGTCGCGCAGAATACCGTTGGCGCAGCGAGGTTGGCGGCGGTAACTATCGTGTGGCCCGGATACGGGTCGGCCGCGCCGGCGTAAGTGTCAATCGCCTCGGCGAACAGATCGAGATTGCTCGTCGGTGGTTTTTGCGCAATCGAGGAACTCGTATACGCCGGCACGTTGATCGTGAAATCGGCGCTGGTGTTGCCGGGCCGGATGATCGCCGGAATTCCGAGCGCGCTGACCAGATTATTGGTTCCCTGATTCTCCGCAAACACCTGCGCCAGCACTTCCGTGCCGGCCGCAGGCGCGGCCGTCAGCGTCAAGGTTCCTTTCAGGTAAGAAGTCGGAAGGGCGTAATCGCAAGCCGGCGGAGAGGAACTGTTCGCGCACTTACCCGCCGATTTTGACGTGCTCGGGACCACGTTGTTGTCGATGACCGTATTATACCCGGGATCCAGGATTTCCATCGTGTAAGGCGCCGCGGGACCGGAATTTTTGCTCACGATTGGAACATTGTTGAACGGCGACGGAGACCTGACCGTACCGGGCAGCGGATAGGTGCCGGCATTGCCGGAATTGGCGGTCGCGACAATCACGCAATCGGTGGGATTGCTCACGCAATCCGCGCTTGAATTCGAATCCGGAGGGATCAGCAAATTGATCGTCGCGCCGGAAATCGGCGCATTGTTGTTGCACTGGTCGGTGATCGTCCCTGAGATCGTGCCCAGCGGCGCATCAATTTTTGCGGGCGTGAAGTCTACCGTCGGTTTGTCACCCGCGAACACCGCCGAAGATCCGCTCAGCCGGGTAGCCTCGAAGCTTACGCCTCCGCCCGAGACGAACAGATCATACGCAGCGCCCGTTGAGCCACCGGTCGGTGCGGGTACATAGATCCCGTACTTTCCCTTAAGTACCGTCGCGGTGGCGACCACATTGTTGGTGCCTGCGGGTTCAGCGCTTACGGTAAGCCGACGCACCTTTTTCTTGACGATGCCGGAGCCCGCTCCCTGGACCGTGCCGGAGATGAACGCTTCAGAGTCCGTCGGATTCGCTTGTGAAATCGTCACGGTTCCCACGTAAGGTTGTCCCTGAATAGCGGGCCGGGTATTGATCTGAAAATTAAGCTGGATCGGCAGGCTCGCGACCCCTTCGTTTTGCACCGCGATCGGAGTAGTGGCCAGAAACAAAATCTGGTTGCCCGGGTTCTGAAGCTGAAGCGGCGCATACGCGCATCCTTCGAGAGTGCCGAGGCCACTGCCCTGCTGGCAGACGGGCACCACGTAGCCCGGATTCGTAGTATCCAGAATCAACTCGACTGTGCGGTACTGGTCGATCCTGACGGCCGCGGTGTTGAACAACTGCAATTGGGTACGTCCGGCCAGCAGGTCGATTTGAAGATCTCCGGGGCGTCCCGCGTTGCCGATACCGGTCCCGGTCGGGATCGTTATTGTTTGCCATTTCGAGTTGTTTTCAGGCGGGAACTTGGTGCTGTTTTTCCTGGGTAGCGGGTTGAGACGGACTGCGACCACATTCAGGAAGATGTTGCGCAGATTCGAGGGATCCTGGTCGGTGAACTGGGTGATGAAGCCCACTTGCACCAACCCGTGATTACCGGAGACGTTCAGGTTGATGGTTTGCCCGCGAGCGGTTCCGTCCATCGAGCATGCCAACACCAAACAAATCAAGAGTGCCGGAGCGACCAGCGTCACTACAGCCGAACAGACACGTAGCTTCTTCACTCGATAACCGTGTGCAAAGAGATTTGGTCGAAGAATTGGGATAACCTAACTTATCCGCGAAGGCAAGGAAACCCGCGCTTGCAACCGCTGCGGCGGACGTCAGTGTTTGCCTCCGCTATTGACTGAACGGTTGGCTGATCCGGAGAATCATCGCTGAGCATGATATCGATTCATAATCGTCAAATCGCCCGCCTTCTCGCCGTGTGCGTTTTTCTTTGCACCGCGATAGCCGCGTCCGAAGCGCACGCCACTTTGCAATTGTCGATTGGAAATCCAGGTCTCGAACATTTCGACAGCGACGGCGGAGTTCAACTCGATTTTGGCCTCACCGACGCCAACGGGCAACCGGTCGGCAATTTGCACCCCGACAATGTCAAGGTCTTCGAGGACGGCAAGCAGGCTCGCATCGTGGATTTCCGCGGCGTCGGTCAGGGCCGCCCGGTCGATATTGTGTTCGTCCTCGACGTGACTGAATCGATGCAGCCGTATATCGACGCGGTCAAGCAGAACATCATCTCCTTCGTCCAGGACTTGCAGTCCAACAGCCGCGACTACCGGCTCGGCCTCGTCACTTTCGAGGATTACGTAATCTCCGAATATCCCGACTGCAACTGCGCGTACCGCAATACGATGACCTCCAACGTCAACGAGTTCATCAACTGGGTCAGCAGCCTGCACGCGGGCGGCGGCGGCGACATCCCGGAAGACCAGCTCGACGCGCTCGCCTACGCAGCCTCGTTTCCCTTCCGTCCCCAGGCTCAGGGCATCATCATCCTCGTCACCGACGCGCCGCCGCATCACGCCGGTGACGGCTCCGAAAATTCGCAGCACGATCAGGCCTTCTGGGACCATCATAAACGCGGCGAACAGGTAACCAGCGAGACGGGCAGCAAAGTCGCCGCTCTTCTCAAGCGCAACGGTCTGACCCTCTATGCCGTCGTGCCGCCGCCGTTTATCGCGCCGGAATACCAGGAAATCGTCGAAGCGACCCACGGCAAGTCATACAATATCATTACCGAAGAAGGACGCTTTGCCTCCTTGGTCCGCGAAATCGGACATTCGATCGCCACCCAATATTCGCTGACCTACGAAACTCCCCGCCCGATCGAGGACGGCACCAATCGCTCCGTCGAGTTGGAGGTGACTTACAACGGCGAAACGGCGACGGCGAATACCAGCTACCAGGTCCGCGGAATCGGCGGCGCCGTGATCAATGAACCCGAAGGCGGCGGCGCCTCGGGTGCGAACACCGTAGGTACCGGATTAATCCAGATCGCTTTCAAATGGTGGAACGGCGCAGTGCCGCTGCTCGCGATCCTCGGGCTGTTCGCGCTGTCGCGGGTGCGCTTCGGCGTCCCAACCGATGAGCTGAAGGCGATAGTCGAGGCACAGGCGCATCCTACCGCCCGGGGCGCCGTCCAGCGCGGCGTCGCGCGGCCGCCATCCGCGCCGATTTCGCCGCGCACTGCTCCCCCTTCGCCGCCCACCGCCGCGGAGGGCGCGGGCGGTTCCAGCGGCGCGTGGCTCCAGACGATAAACGCCATCGGACCGGTGGCGTCGCAATATGCGTTGCTCAAGGACGAGATCTCGCTCGGACGCGGCGAAGATAACGATATCGTCATCCCCCACGCGAGTATCTCGCGCAGCCACGCGCGGATGCTGCGGCGCAACGGCGGATTCGAGTTGATGGATCTGAACTCGACCAATGGCACCTTCGTCGATGAGCGTCCGGTGCACGGTTCCGCCTTTTTGACCAGCGGCAGCGAAGTGCGCCTGGGCGATATCAAGTTCGTGTTGCGTTATTGATCGATGCCCGCAGCGGAATCGATGCTGTCCGCATGAGTTCCCCGTCCGAGCGCCGCGCACAACCTGTCGCCGCAACCGTTCGCTACGCCGCGACGATCTTTATGGGCGCCTTTTTGCTCTTCGAGATCGAGCCCATGATCGCCAAGGACATCCTGCCGTGGTTCGGCGGATCGCCCGCGGTGTGGACCACTTGTTTGCTGTTCTTCCAGGTGATGCTGTTGGCCGGCTATCTGTACGCGCATCTGCTCGGCACGCGGCTGACTCCGGCGCGGCAGGCGCTCGCGCATCTGGGGCTCGTGGGAGCCTGCGCCGCCGCGATGGCGGCGCTCGCGATTTGGTCGCGTTCGCCGATCCTTCCGGGCGCCGGATGGATTTCTGCGCGCGTCCAATTGCCGCTCGTACGCATCCTGTTCGTGCTCGCCGCAAGCATCGGATTGCCGTACTTTTCACTGTCCGCGACGGCGCCGCTCCTACAGTCATGGTTTGCCGCGGCCAATCGCGATTCCTCTCCCTATCGCTTGTATGCCGTCTCGAATTTCGGCTCGTTGCTCGGCTTGATCGCCTATCCGTTCGCGGTCGAGCCGGCGCTTGGCCTTCGCGCGCAGTCCGATCTCTGGTTCGTTCTCTACCTTGCCTTTGCAGTTGGAATTGTGCTCTGCGCGCTGCCCCTTCGTGCGCTCGAGCCCGTCCCGCCGCGTCCCGTCGGCCAAGCCGCGGCGAGTTCGAGCCGCGGCGCGATGGCGCTATGGATCGTGTTGCCGGCGTGCGCTTCCCTTTTGCTTTACGGCGCGACTGGGCAGATGACGCAGGACTTGGCGCCGATCGCCTTTCTATGGATTCTTCCGCTCGCCTTGTATCTGATTTCTTTCATCCTCTGCTTCGACAGCGACCGATGGTACCGGCGCGAGATCTTTCAGCCGCTGCTCGCCGCATCCATCCTGGCGAACCTGATCGTGGTGTTCTTCGGCGCTCGGATCGCGGCCGGCGCCGCGGCGATAGGCCTGTCGCCGGCGGTGGCGACGGTGACCCTCGAGATCGGCAATATCAGCGTCCTGATGTTCTCCGGATGCATGGTCTGCCACGGTGAGACCGTCAGGCTCCGACCGCACGAGCGCGATCTGACGGTGTTCTACCTGATGCTTGCGGCGGGCGGCGCGGTCGGCGGAATCTTCGCCGTCGTGCTCGCCCCGCTCGTATTCCGCGAGTATGTCGATTTCCGTTTCGCGATCTGGGCCTGTCTGCTTCTGATGACGATCGCGCTGATTCGCGACCGCGCCTCATGGTTATACAAGCCGGCTCGATGGACGGCGCCTGCCGTCCTTGCCGCGGCGACGCTGCCGCCGGTGCTGATCGGCATCGGCGTCCGCGCGGGAATCTACGCGGCTGTCACGCTCGGGATAATCGCAGCCGCCGTTTTCGGGACCAGGCGCAACGATCGGATCGGGCCGCAACCGCCGAGCGCGGCCCTCGCGCGGGGCTCGATGCTGATTGCGGTCGCCGCGGTTGGAATCCTTTATGCCCAACTGACCGCGCTCGCGACGCGCAACGCTCTCTGGCTGTCGCGCAACTTCTACGGCGTGCTCCGCGTGATCGAGGAGCAGGCGCCCGACCATCGCTGGGTCTCGCACAAGCTGATGAACGGGCAGGTCGAGCACGGCAAACAGTTCTTTTCTTCCGTCTATCCGCAGCTTCGCTACTACCCGACCGGATATTGGGGCACCTACAGCGGAATCGGCCTGGTGATGCTCAATATTCCGCAGCGCTCCCGGACCGGGAATTCTCCGATGCGCATCGGCGTGGTCGGCCTTGGGGTTGGCGCGATGGCCGCGTGGGGACGGCCCGGCGACTATATCTGCTTCTACGAGTTGAATCCGGCGGTGATTGATGTCGCGACCAGTGCGCGCGGTTACTTTACTTACCTGAGCGACTCCACCGCGCGGATCAAGAT
>JAJZAG010000163.1 GCA_021799555.1 Deltaproteobacteria bacterium
GGATGCGGCAGGATCGTCGAGTACAAAGACTCGATCCGTGACATGATGCCGCTCGAAGAATCTTTGGGCGCGGCCGAGGAATGTGGCGCGCCGCTCGTCTCGATCTGCGGCGGCGAGCCGCTCATGTACAAGCATATCGTGCCGCTCACCAAAGGCCTCATCGAAGATCAGGGCCGCCACGTCATGATCTGCACCAACGCGATCTTGCTCGAACGTTTCGTCAAGCAGGTCCCGCCCTCGACTTATCTAAGTTTTAATCTGCATCTGGACGGGATGCGCGCGACCAACGATAAAGTCGTCGATCGGGTCGGCCACTTCGACACCGTCATCAAGATGGTCAAGATGCTCAAGGATAAGGGCTATCGGGTCCAGACCAACACGACGGTGTTCCGCGAGACTTCGGCCGAAGAGCTTGAAGAGATGGTCAAATATCTGGGCAGCCTCGGCGTGGACGGGATGCTGCTGAGCCCCGGCTATCACTACCAGGTGTTGACCAACGACGATCTTTACCTGCAGGGCGATGAAAGCGTAGCCAAGTTTCGCCGCGTGCGCGATCTTTCGCACGATTACAACATCATCAATACGCCGATCTACCTGGATTTCCTTGTCGGCGAGCACGATCTGACGTGCAGTCCCTGGACCACGGTCACGCGCAATCCGCGCGGATGGAAGGGGCCTTGCTACCTGATTACCAACGGCCATTACAAGACCTTCGCCGAGATGCACGAAAAGACCGACTGGGAATTTTATCGGACTCGGCAGGATGTCCGATGCCGCGACTGCAAGATGCATTCGGGCTTTGAAGGCACTGTTGCCCTCGAATTCGGCAAGAATCTCAAGGATTCGTGGCGGATGGTCCGTCATTACGTGGCCTGAGGCCGGGACTGATGCGGCGTCGCGCCGCGGGTTGGGATGGGTGTGAAATGCGCCGGGGCCGATTCTGGTATCGCTGTGTTTGATCTTAATCGCTATCTGAAAGAGCGCGCGGAATTTGTGCAGGCTGCCCTCGACCGAGTCGTCATCGCCGGTGCCGGCGCCGACGGCCGCTTATTCGAGGCGATGCGCTATAGCCTCTTGGGCGGCGGTAAGCGGCTGCGCCCGATCCTTGCCCTCGCCGCATGCGAAGCCGTTGGCGGCCCGCGTCAAGCCGCGCTCGGTTTGGCCTGCGCGGTCGAGATGATTCACACCTATTCGCTGATTCATGACGATTTGCCGTGCATGGACAATGACGATCTGCGCCACGGACGCCCGGCCAATCACAAGGTCTATGGCGACGCGATGGCGACCCTTGCCGGCGACGCGCTGTTGACCGACGCGTTCCGCGTTCTCGCCCGTTCGGCGCTTGACGGCGTACCCATCGAGCGTGTGCTGGCGACGATCGCCGAGCTCAGCGAAGCCGCCGGCTCGGCTGGAATGGTTGGCGGTCAGGTGATCGATATTCTTTCCGAGCGCAAACGCCTTTCACTTGAGGAGCTGAAACTGCTGCACAGCAAGAAAACCGGCGCGATGTTTCGCGTCTCGGTCGTGGGTGGCGGGCGCCTCGGCGGCGCTACCGATGTACAACTCGAGCGTCTCGACCAATATGCGCGCGCTTTGGGACTCGCCTTCCAGGTCGTCGATGACCTCCTTGACGTGGAAGCAACCACCGAACAGATGGGCAAGCGCACCGGCAAGGATGATGCGGCAGGGAAAAACACTTTTCCGGCGCTGATGGGCCTCGATCGCTCGCACGCCTATGCGCGCGAGCTTGCGATCGCCGCTCAAGCTGCGATCGCCGATTTTGGCGCCGCGGCCGAGCCGCTGCGCCAGATCGCAAACTTCGTCGTGGAGCGTGGGCGATGAGCGCCGCCGCGCTACCGCTTGGGCGGATGCGTCCGCGGCGGGCGATGCTGCTGGCGCCGGGCCAGATCGAGCTGCGAGATTTTGCGCCCCCGCGTCCGCAACCCGGCGAGCTGCTGGTACAGGTCCGCTGTGCGCTCAGTTGCGGCACCGATTTGAAGACCTGGCGCCGCGGCCATCCGCTATGGAAATTTCCGATGGCGTTCGGCCACGAATTCGCCGGGGTGGTCGTCGAAACCGGCGCGGGCGTCGAAGCGTTTAGAGCCGGCGATGAGGTCATGATTGCGCCGACCGCGCCGTGCGGCGAGTGCTTCTATTGTCGGCGCGGTCAGGAGAACCTCTGCGATAGCGCCGCGCCGCAATTGCTCCACGGCGCATATGCCGACCTGATCCTCGTGCCCGCCCGGATCGTCGCGCGCAACACTTTCCTGAAGCCTGCCGAGCTGCCGTTCGAGGACGCCGCTCTGCTCGAACCGATTGCCTGTGTGCTGCACGCCCACGCCGCCGCATCGCCCGAGCGATCCGAGACCGCGATGATTATCGGTGCGGGCGCCTTCGGGATGCTGCACATGATCGCGCTGCGTGCCGCGGGCGTGCGCGAAATTGCGGTCGCAGGCCGCGGCGCCGCGCGCCTCAAATGGGCCGCCGAGCTTGGCGCCGACCATGTGATCGACGTCGAGCGTCAGGATGCCGCCGCGGCGGCGGCGCGCCTCAACCACGGCTTCGGACCCGATCTTGTAATCGAATGCACCGGACAGGTCTCCGGATGGGCTGACGCTTTCGCGCGCGTGCGCCGCGGCGGACGCGTGGTATTTTTCGGCGGATGCGCTCCCGCGACCGCGCTCAGCGTGGACACTCGCAGAATGCATTACGACAACCTGACCTTGCTTGCGCCATTTCATTACCGCCCGCGCGACGTGCGCGACGCTTATCAGATGCTCGCGCGGCGCGCGGCTAACTTCGCCGCCGTCATCAACGCGCGGCGCAGCCTGGCCGACTTGAGCGAGGTGTTTACGATGCTCGAGCGGGGTGACGCGCTCAAATGCGCCGTGATTCCCTGAACCCGGCGGATAACCGGTTTGGCGCCGGCTGCCGGTCCCGAGGTCTCACTACCACTGGAGAAACCGTCGAATCATAAATTAACCATGAGCCAGATTGCCGAAATTGTTAACGATGCAGCGCCGCTCGCGGCCGCACCGCACGACGAGTTTGCTGCCAAGATCGATCACACGATCGAGCGCGCCCAACAGTCGCTGATCGCGCTCCAGCATCCCGAGGGCTACTGGCATGGCGCCCTCGAGGCGAACGCCGAGATGAACGCCGAGTTCATCATCTTCAACCACTTCATGGGCGCGGTCGATCTGGAACTGGAAGCCCGCCTCAAGAAGCATCTGCTTGACACGCAGAACGCCGACGGAAGCTTCGCTCTGTACCCCGGCGGCGAAGGCTATCTTTCGAGCACGATCGAGGCCTACTTCGCGCTCAAGCTCGCCGGGATGCGCGCGGGCGACGAACCGATTTTGCAATCGCGGCGCTGGATTCTTTCCAAGGGCGGAATCGAAAAGTGCGGAACTCTGGCGCGCTTTTACCTGGCCGCGATGGGACAGGTGCCGTGGGAAGCGACTGCGGCGATGCCGGTCGAGTTGACGCTGTTGCCGAATTGGTTTCCGTTCAACATGTACGAGTTGTCCTCGTGGGCCCGCGGAACCGTCTTCGGCCTGATGGTGATGCAGGCGATGCGGCCGGTAGTTCAGGTGAGCTTCCAGGCGGGTGTCCTCGAACTCTACATCCAGCCTCCTCATTTCACCCGCTTCAAGCAGCCGGCTGCCGCTCGCTTCCTGTCGCTGCGCAACGCCTTCAATTTCGTTGACAAAGGATTGCGCGCCTATAATCGCCACGCCCCGGGCGGTCTGCGCGCGCGCGCGCTGCGCAACGCCGAAAGCTGGCTCCTTGAACATCAGGAGGCCAACGGCTCGTGGGGCGGAATCGAGCCGTGCTACCTGCTCTCGGCGATGGCGCTGAAGTCGCTCGGCTACAAAAACGATCATCCCGTCCTGCGCAAGGCGCTCGAGGCGAGCCGCGAATTAATCTGGGAGCTCGGCGACGGCGGCGCGCTGTATATGCCGTGCGTTTCTCCCAACTGGGATTCCGCGCTGGCGGCGAAGGCCTTGCTCGACTCGGGGCTGCCAAAAGACCATCCGGCGCTGCGCAAGTGCGCCGATTGGTTCATTGACCATCAAATCTTCAAGCGCGGCGACTGGTCGGTAAAGCGGCCGGATCTTGAACCCGGCGGATGGGCGTTCGAGTTCTTCAACGATTGCTATCCCGATGTCGATGACTCGGCGGTGATTCTCGCGGTGCTTGCGGAGGCCGGCGCGAGCGACGCCGCCAGACACGACCGGGCGGTTCGCGCGGGCGCAAACTGGGTGATGGGGATGCAATCGAAGGACGGCGGATTCGCCGCCTTCGACGTTGATAACGATTCGCACTGGCTCAACTCGCTTCCGCTCGCCGATGTCGAAGCGGTCACCGATCCTTCCTGCGCGGATTTGACCGGGCGCGTGCTCGAAATGATGGGCGCGGTCGGCTACAAACCCGACCATCCGGTGGCGCGGCGTGCGATCGAATGGCTCAAGAAGAATCAATCGCGCGACGGCGCATGGTGGGGCAGGTGGGGCGTCGCCTATATCTATGGCACCTTTTCGGCGCTCTCAGGCTTGCGCGCGATCGGATACGACATGAATCAGGCGTGGATCCGCCGCGCGGTCGATTGGTTGAAATCCAAACAGAACTCGGACGGCGGATGGGGCGAAAGTCCGCTCGCTGACAAGGATCGCGCGTGGCGCGGACGCGGTCCGAGCTGCGCATCGCAGACCGCGTGGGCGATGATTGGAATTATCGCGGGCGAGGACGGCGTATCGGAATCCGTGATGCGCGGCGCTCAATGGCTCGCGGAACAGCAAAATAACGAGGGCGGTTGGGACGAGATCGAAGCCACCGGCAACGGCTTCCCGAACCACTTCTATCTTCGATATTACCTTTATTCCCACTACTTTCCTTTGCTGGCGCTCGGGCGGCTCAGGTCCCGCCTGGCAGGAAAAAAGTGCTAAACGAACCCATCGGATTTCGGCCACGATGAAGGTGATTTCAATCCTCGGCTCGACCGGCTCGGTTGGCGTGACCACGCTCGACGTGGTCGGCCGCTACCCGGATCGCTTCCGCGTGGCCGCGATGGCGGCGGGACGCAATCTCGACCTGCTCGCCGCGCAGATCGACCGCTTTCATCCGGAAGTCGTGTCGGTCGCAACTCCCGACCTGGCGAGCGATTTGCGCACGCGCCTGGGTGGCGCGAAGGTTGAGATCATGCACGGACTCGAAGGCGCGGTCGCCGTCGCGACGCATCGCGACGCCCGCCTCGTCATGTCTGCGCTGGTCGGCGCGATGGGCCTGCGTCCGACGCTGGCCGCGATTAAGGCCGGCAAAGACATCGCATTCGCCAACAAGGAAGTGCTCGTGATCGCCGGCGAACTCGTGACGCGCGCGGTGCGCGAGGCGGGCGTGCGCCTGCTGCCGGTCGATAGCGAGCACAACGCAATTTTCCAATGCCTCGAAGGGCGCG
Source organism: Deltaproteobacteria bacterium (assembly GCA_021799555.1). Taxonomy (GTDB): domain Bacteria; phylum Desulfobacterota; class Binatia; order Binatales; family Binataceae; genus JBARDN01. Next base: position 5,459 of record JAJZAG010000163.1, read on the forward strand.
GACGCGAGTCGCTCAAGCGAATCATCCTGACCGCCTCCGGCGGACCCTTCCGCGAGCTTTCCGCCGATCGCTTTGCCGCGATCACCGTCGAACAGGCGCTCAACCATCCGACTTGGCGGATGGGCAGCAAGATCACGATCGATTCGGCGACCCTGATGAACAAGGGGCTCGAAGTGATCGAGGCGCGCTGGCTGTTCGAGGTATCGCGCGACCGGATCTCGGTCGTGATCCATCCGCAGAGCGTGATTCATTCGATGGTTGAGATGATCGATGGCTCGGTGATCGCCGAGATGGCGGTGCCTGATATGGCGATTCCGGTCGCATACGCGCTGGCCTATCCTGAGCGCCTCGCGCTGCCGCATCTGAAGACCTTGTCGCTCGTCGAGTGCTCGCAGTTAACTTTCGAGGAACCGGACTTGGGGCGTTTTCCGTGCCTGCGCCTCGCGTTCGAAGCGCTCGCGGCGGGCGCGACGATGCCGGCGTGCCTCAACGCGGCCAATGAGGAGCTGGTGGCGGGGTTTCTGGCGGGGAGGACGCGCTTTGTCGATATCCCGCGCCATCTCGAATCGATCCTGCGGCGCCATCCCAACCATCTGGCGCGCACGCTCGAGGACTTGCTCGAAACCGATTCGTGGGCGCGCGCTCAGGCGCGCGAGTTGATAGGTCATCGCAGTGCGGCCTGATCCGTACGCGGAGGTTTGATGGCGATTGAAGCAATACCCGCCGCCGGCGGCGAGGCGGTCGCGGCGAGAGTCGCGCCGGCGCTTGTGCGAGAGGGCGCCGTGGTCTCGCTCGACGAGGCGTACGCCTTCTGCGGCAACCTCGCGCGGTCGCATTACGAGAATTTCACGATCGCGTCGTGGCTGATGCCGCGCGCGATGCGCAAGCACATGCACGCGGTCTACGCCTACGCGCGGATTGCCGACGACTTCGCCGACGAGGAGCACGATCTCGCAAAGCTGGATGCGTGGGAGCGCGAACTCGAACTGGCTTACGCCGGTGCGCCGCATCATCCGGTTTTCGTGGCGCTCGCGGATACCGCCGGGAAGTTCTCGATCCCGATGCGGCCGTTCGCCGACCTGCTGATCGCGTTTCGCTCCGACGTGAAATTCAAGGGCTTCGAGACAATGGACGATCTGCTCGGTTATTGCCGTTACTCGGCGAACCCTGTCGGACGTATCGTGCTCTACCTGTTTGGCTACTCCGATGCACAGCGGCAGCGCCTCTCGGATCTGGTGTGCAGCGGATTGCAGCTCGCGAATTTCTGGCAGGACGTGTCGGTCGATTTGGGCAAGGGCCGCGTCTATTTTCCGCGCCGCGATCTCGCCGCGCACGGACTTGACGAGCATGACCTGCGCCACGGTGTTATCACCAAGCGCTTTATTGATTTGATGAAGAGCGAAGTTGAAACCGCGCGCGCGATGCTGCGCGAAGGCGGATCCGGCCTCGCCAGACTGGTGGACCGGCGGCTCCGCCGGGATATTCTGATGTTCGCGGGCGGCGGGCTCGCTATTTTGCGCGCAATCGAACACGCGGATTACAACGTGCTCCACGCGCGCCCCAAGCTTCGCAAGCTCGATTACCTGAAACTCGGCTGGAACGCGATACGGGGACGGCTCGATGGCTGAAAATCACGCGATACACGCGATTGGCGGCGCTCCCGACGCCGCGCTCGCGGCGGATTACGAACGATGCGCCGAAATCACGCGGCGCTCGAGTTCGAATTTCTACTACGCCTTCATGCTCCTGCCGATCGAGCGGCGCCGCGCGCTCTACGCGGTCTATGCGTTCTGCCGGTTTGTCGATGATATCGCCGATGACGAATCGATTCGCGAACCCGCCGCACTGCTCGAGCGATGGCGTCAGGAGCTCGATCGGGTTTACGGCGGCGCGCCGACCCGCGCGATCTCGCGCGCGCTTGCCGACGCGGCCGGGCGGTTTTCGATTCCACGCGTGTACTTCGAGGAGGTGATCGCCGGCGTCGAGATGGATTTGGCGCGCAAGCGTTACGCGACCTTCGACGAGTTGCGCCAGTACTGCTACCGCGTCGCGTCGGCGGTCGGGTTGATCTGTATCGAGGTGTTCGGTTACCGCAATCCCGGCGCAAAGGTATACGCGGAAAACCTGGGTATCGCGCTCCAGCTCACCAATATCCTGCGCGACGTCAAAGAAGACGCCGGCCGCGGCCGGATCTATCTTCCACTCGAAGATCTCGCGCGCTTCGCCGTAAGCGAAGATGAAATTCTGCGCGGCGTGTACAGCGACGCGTTTATCCGCCTGATGGAATTTGAAGCGATTCGCGCCCGCGAGTATTACGCCGCCGCTGAACACGCGCTGCCCGATGAAGACCGCTCGACCCTGCTCACCGCCGAAGCGATGCGCCTCATCTACGGTTCGCTGCTTGGGCTGATCGTCAGCTCGAATTATCGCGTGATGGATCGGCGGCTCAGTCTTTCGGCGCCGCGCAAGCTCTACCTTGTCGGCCGCGCATGGGCGAGCTCGCGGCTCGGCGCGCTGCTCGGCTAGCCGCACGCGCGAAGCGATGGTTGAAGCCAAAGACGTCGTCGTGATCGGCGCCGGCTTCGCGGGCCTCGCGGCGGGCGTCGCGCTTGCCGAACGCGGCTTGCGCGTCGCGGTGCTCGAGCGCAAGCCGGCGCTTGGCGGACGCGCCTACTCGTTTGAAGATCCCGACACCGGCGACTTCGTCGATAACGGACAGCATGTCCTGATGGGTTGTTACACCGAGTCGCTCGACTTCCTGCGCAAGATCGGCTCGACCGACAAGCTCGTCTTTCATCGCGATCTCGAAATCGAAATGCTCGCGGGACCCGGCCGCAGCGCGACGCTGCGCACGGCGCGCCTTCCCGGCCCGATGCACATGAGCGCCGCGCTGATGCGCTATCG
>JAJZAG010000164.1 GCA_021799555.1 Deltaproteobacteria bacterium
CGCGGCAAGCCGGAGTGCGCGAATGATCCGCGCGGTGATCTTCGATCTCGCGGGTACGCTGTTCGATGGCGGACGCCTCTATCCGGGTGCGGACGCGTTCGTGCGCAAATGCGCCACTCGTTTTCCCTTGATGGTCGCCACCGGTGCCAAGCGGGCGTATGCGAAAGATCGCCTGCGCCAATCGGGTCTCCTCGAATTTTTTCTCGATGTACTCGGTGTCGAAGATGCGGACCGCAGTAAGCCCGCCCCCGACCTGTTCATCGCCGCGCTTGGCCGGATCGGATTTTTGCTTCGCCAGCGCAATCCGGTCGAACCTTCGCAATGCCTCGTCGTCGAAGATTCGATCGCGGGCATCGCCGCGGCGCATCGCGCCGGAATGTTCGTTCTCGCGATTGCTCACACACGGCCACCGGCCGCTCTTGAGACGGCCGATTTCGTTTACAACTCCTTCGTCGATATCGATCTCGACGCTGTCCTGCGGGTCTGCGCCGCCTAAGCGCAGCGTGCTAGCCTCGGCGGCAGCCGTGCCGCCAGGAGGAGGATCATGACCGCAAGGCTCTATCAATTCGTGAGCAGCCCCTATTGCGCCAAGGTGCGCAAGATTCTGGACTTCAAGGGGATTGACTATGAGGTTATCGAAGTCGATTACCTCGAACGCAACGAACTGCTTGCGGTCTCGGGTCAGTTGATGGTGCCGGCGCTCGCGCTCGACGGCGGGGAGACGATCGTCGATTCGACCCGGATTGCGTTGCGCCTCGAAGAGCTTGAACCCGAACCAACCCTCCTGCCGCCCGGCTCGCGTGGGATGCATCGCATCCTTGCCGGCTACATCGACGACCAACTTGAGGACGCGCTGTTCCGCGCGGCGATTCCCGACGAGTTAGCACATTGGCGCTCACGCGGGAGCGATCGCGCGGAATTCTGGCGGCTCATCCGCGACCGAAAATTTGGCGCGGGCTTCGTGGATCGGATGCTCAAAGACCACAGCGCGGAATTGGCGCGCGCGATCGCGGCGCTGGCGCCGTTCGAAGAGGCGCTCGGTGAACGGCCCTTCCTTTTGGGCAGACTTGGGCTTGCGGATTTTTCGCTATACGGGCAGCTTTACTATTTCGCTTTCCGCGGCGCATTAAAGTTACCCGGCGAGCTTCCCAATCTGCGCGCTTACTTTGGCCGAATGGATAGGATCACGTCCACGCTCGAGCCCGCATGAACGCGAATCCGCTCACGAGAGTTCGTTGACCGCCGAAGTCAGAAATCCGCCGAACGCCGCGCCGGTCGAGTCCAGGGCGACATCGTACGGCGACGCCGTGCGTCCCGGAACGAAGATTTGATGGGTTTCATCGAGGCACGCATAGGCGACACAGATCGCGAACGCCAAATAGGGGCGATGCGCGAGCGGACCGTGCGCAAGCAGCCAGTACAGCACTCCATACTCGGTGAAGTGCGCGCACTTGCGGATCAGCGCGTGCGCAACGTTCAGCGACACCGGAGAAATTCCCGGAATCAACCAGGCCAGAATCGGATCGATTATGCGCGACGTGTTCGCCGCGGAAAACGCCGAGGTCGATAGCGTGAACATCACCGCGCCCCACAGCACCACCGGCAACCACTCCGACAGATGCGAAGGCGCCTCGCCCGATATCGCGGTCGATTTGCCATTCATTGTGATGCTCGCCGGATTCGCGGAGACCGATAGCTTCGCAGGTCACAATAGGATAACAGCTTCATGCGCAGTGGTTGATTATTACTGATCGACCAGCGCCGTAACAATCCGGCTGACCTCACCCGCCGCGCTGCGGTAGAGTCAGGGACATGGATGAAGTGCTGACGATCCAGCGCACCCGTCCGACGCCGCCTTCGACCATCGTAATCTTTGGCGCGTCGGGCGATCTCGCGCGGCGGAAGCTGTTGCCCGCGTTATTTAACCTGGCGCAATGCGGCGGCGGCATGATTCCGCCCAATAACGCGATCCTGGGTTTCGCGCGCACCGCGATGTCGCCGGAGAATTTTCGCAAATCCGCGCGCGAGGCGGTCGAAAGGTTCTCGCGTCTCAAGATTGAACAAACCTGCTGGGATGCATTCGCCGGTTCGCTCGACTACCTCGGCGCGCTCGCCGCCCCTGACGGGTTCAAACAGCTTCGCGAACACCTCGAACGAATCGAGAAGTCGCGCGGCTTGCCGCCTAATCGCATCTTTTACCTGTCGGTACCGCCCGGCGCCATCGGCGAATCGGTCGCGCGTCTGGCGGCCGAGGGGCTGATCGCGCCGCCCGGCGCTCCGCACTTCTCGCGCGTCGTGGTCGAAAAACCGATCGGCCACGACCTTCCGAGCGCACTCGATATCAACCGCGTTCTGCTGACCCATCTCGCCGAAGCACAAATCTTCCGAATCGATCATTATCTCGGCAAAGAGACGGTACAGAACCTGATGGTGCTGAGGTTCGCCAACTCGATCTTCGAGCGCTTATGGGGCAGCCGCAACGTCGATCACGTGCAGATCACCGTCGCCGAGACCGAAGGCGTCGGCACCCGCGCCGGCTACTACGATAATTCCGGCGCGCTGCGCGATATGGTGCAAAACCATATTCTGCAGGTGCTTACGATGCTGACGATGGAAGCGCCGGTCACGCTCGACGCGGCGGCGATCCGCGACGCCAAGCTCAACGTGCTACGCGCGATTCGCCCAATCGCCGCCGTCGACGCGCACGCAACGACCGTGCGCGGGCGTTACGCGGCCGGCTTTATCGACGGCACACGGGTTGCGGGTTATCTCGCCGAGCAAGGCGTCGCGCCTGATTCGCGCACCGAGACCTTCGTCGCTCTCAAGCTGCTAATCGACAACTGGCGATGGTCTGGTGTGCCGTTCTTTCTGCGCACGGGTAAACGAATGCCGCGGCGCGCGAGCTCGATCATAGTGCGCTTCAAGGACGTACCGCAGATCTTGTTTAATCGCGAAGGGATGTTGACGCCCAACCGGCTGACGATTCGCTTGCAGCCCGATGAGGGCTTCTCCTTCGACGTGGTCTCCAAGCAGCCGGGCCTCGACGTCGCCATTAAGCCTGTTCGCATGAACCTTCGCTACGAGAGCGAATTCGGCGCCGCGGTCTCGCCCGATGCGTACGAACGGCTGCTGCTCGACGTGATGGACGGCGACCATACGCTGTTCCCAAGCGGCGAGTACGTGCGGAGATCGTGGGAGCTGATGCAAGGTATTCTAGATGCGTGGAGCGACGAAGATCGCGTGCCGATCGAGGAATATCCGGCGGGAAGCTGGGGACCGCGCGGCGCTGAAGAACTGATTGGCCGGCACGGCCGCGCCTGGCGCGAGCCGTAAAACCGCCGGACGGCGATCGATAGAGGTGACACATGGCTCGTGAGCATCATCATCACGGCGCCGACCACGACGCGTCTATCGCGTGCAGTCTCGGCGTGTTCACTCCGGAGCAAAAGCGACGCTATCAGGCGCTGATGAAGAAGCTTGCGGGCGCAATCGTCGGGCGGCGCGAACTCGATCGCGGTTACGCGCTGAAGATCGCTGGCGCAAAGCTCGGGATCGCAGAGGCTGGCGAATGGATGCTGCTCGAGGGTAAATGCTGTCCGTTTCTCGAATTGACGCTTGACCCCGACGGTCTTGATTTCTGGGTGAACCTCACCGGCCGCGAAGGCGTCAAGGAGTTCTTAAAGCAAGAGTTGAGGTTTTGATTTTCTCCCTCTCCGCCGCGCACAACAACGCGGTCCGATCACGTCCCACATCGCTCGCCGACCCCCTATCCGCGTTGGCCAACGGTGGCATGGTTACGACCCTTCGGATAGCATTGTCGGCGGCTTCGCGCGGGTTCGTGCGCATCGCGGGCGCACTTCTCACCTGCGGCAGTATCGCTAAACTCAAATTCGGGAAGTGGGGAATCCGATTGGGCGAGAAAATCAAGGTTGTGATCCTGGGTGCCAATGGAACGATGGGCGCGGGTGCCGCGTGCATCTTTGCCGGCGCCGGTTTTGAAGTCATCATGCTCGCGCGCGACCGCGACAAGGCGCTAGCCGGATTGAAAGCCGCCCAGAACGCCGCACGCGCCGAAGCGGTGGCGGAGAGTATCAAGCTCGGCAGTTACCAAAGCAATCTTGAGAGTTCGGTACGCGACGCCGGCTTTATTTTCGAGTCGCTCGCCGAAGATCTGGCGCTGAAACGTCACTTCTTCGAGCTCGTTGATCGCTTCCGAGGTCCAAACGCGATCGTAGCAACCGGTTCTTCGGGACTTTCGATCGCGGAGATGAGCAAGGGGCGCAGTGAAGCATTTCGCCGTCATTTTCTGGGCGTCCATCTCTTCAACCCACCCCATGTGATCGTCGGCACGGAAGTGATTCCAGGCGCGGACACGGACCCGGCAATCGTAAAGTCCGTGGTCGCGATGCTGACTAAGCGGCTCGGGCGCAAAGTGATTATCACCAAAGACCGGCCCGCGTTCGTTGGCAATCGCGTCGGCTTCAAAGTGCTTAACGAAGTAGCGCTGCTCGCGGCCGAGCACGGCGTTGCCTTTATGGATTATCTCATCGGCCCGCAGACCGGACGCGCGATGGCGCCACTGGCGACAATCGATCTGGTCGGATGGGACGTGCACAAGGCGATCGTCGACAATGTGCATCAGAACTGCGAAGACGAAGCGCACGCCTCGTTCGAGCTGCCCGCGTACATCGAAAAAGGCATCAGTGCAGGACGCCTCGGAGACAAAACTCCCGAGCGCGGCGGCTTCTACCGCAAATCCGGCAAAGACACGCTGGTGCTCGATCCAAAGACAGGATTGCACGCCCCGCTTGAGCGCCCCGCGCCACTCGACTTTGTCGAAAAGATGAAATCACTCAATCGCGTCGGGCGCTATCGCGAGGCGATGACGGTTTTCCGCGAAGCGCGCGGCGCTGATGCCGACCTGTGCCGGCACGTCGTGCTTGGATACGTCAGCTATGGCCTAAACCGCGTGGGCGAGGTGGCCGCGTCCGCCGCCGACGTCGATTCAATCATGAGCTACGGTTTCAACTGGGCGCCGCCCACCGCGATTGTGGATCTGATCGGCGCGCGCGAGACAATCTCGTTACTCGAGCGGTTGAATCTCGCGGTGCCACCGGTGCTGGAGCAAGCCGCGCGCCAGAGTGCTAAGATGTTTACGGGCGGCGTGCTCGATTACGGCCGCGCTTTTGTAGGCTAACGATCAGGCAACAAATTCAAGAAGCAGAGGAGTCGCGCGATGGCAAAACCAGCGCCGGTTTATATTCTCGGTGGAGCGCAAACTGACTTCGCCCGCAATTGGTCCAAAGAGGGTAAGCATTTCGTCGCGATGATGCGCGAGGCGGTGCTCGGCGGACTGGACGCCACCAAAATCGATCCCAAAGAAGTTCAGACCGCGCACGTCGGCAACTTCGCCGCCGAACTGTACGCCAAGCAGGGTCATATCGGCGCATTCTTCGTCGAGATCGATCCCGCCTTCAGCGGACTTCCAACCTCGCGCCACGAGGCCGCCTGCGCCTCTGGGTCAATCGCGATTATCGCTGCGTCGGCCGAGATCGAGGCGGGACGCTACGATCTCGCTTGCGTGACCGGCGTCGAGCAGATGAAGACCGTCGATTCGACCACCGGCGGCGACTATCTGGGCACCGCGGCATGGTATGAACGCGAAGCCAAGGGAATCGAGTTCCCGTTCCCGAAGCTCTTCGGACGCCTCGGCGACGAATACGACAAGCGCTACGGGCTCAAGGACGAACACCTCGCACATATCTCGGCGGTCAATTACTCGAACGCCAAGCGCAATCCCAACGCGCAGACCCGCAACTGGTTTATGAGCGAAAGCCACGCCCAGCACGAGTCGAAGTTCAATACCGTCATCGGCGGAAGGATCAAAATCAGCGATTGCTCGCAGGTCACTGACGGCTCGGTCGCTATTTTTCTTGCCTCTGAAAAATTCGCCGCCGAATGGGCCAAGCGCAACGGCATCCAACTCTCCGATATCCCGCGCATCCTCGGATGGGGTCATCACACCGCCCCGCTCGAATTCGACGCCAAGGTCGCCGAGAGTAAGGACAACGCCTACGTGCTGCCGCATACGCGCCAGGCGATCCTCGACGCGTTCCGGCGCGCCGGAATCGCGGGAGTCGAGCAGCTCTCGGGAATCGAAACCCACGATTGTTTCACCACCTCCGAGTACATGGCGATCGATCACTTCGGCCTCACCAAGCCGGGCGAGTCCTGGAAGGCGGTCGAGGGCGGCGTGATTGAGATCGGCGGCAAATGTCCGATCAATCCGAGCGGCGGGCTTATCGGTGCCGGCCATCCGGTCGGCGCGACGGGTGTGCGCCAGATGCTGGATTGCCATCGCCAGATCACCCATCAGGCGGGCGACTATCAGGTCGAAGGCGCGAAGACCTTCGCGATGCTGAATATCGGCGGCAGCGGCACCACAAGCTGCGTCTTCGTGATCGGCAAGTAAACCTCCCGCAACCTGGACCCTCAAAGCGGCGGCCCGTTACACGGACCGCCGCTTTCGTCTGTTACGCTGGCGCGATTGCGATGACACGTTCATGTCTCGCCGATATGATTGCCTTATGAGCGAGCAACGGACACCTGCGGCGGGGGAGATTGCACCCGGGTTTTCGCTCGCCGCGACCGAGGGCGCCGTGCGGCGGCTCGACGAATTGGCGGCGGCGGGATTCTGCGTAGTCGTTTTCTACCGCGGGCACTGGTGACCGTTCTGCCTCCGCCAGTTGGCGGATTATGGGCGCGAGTATGACAAAATCCGCGCCGCGGGCGCGGAGCTGGCCGCAATCTCAGTGGACACTATCGAGCAGGCCTCGGCGATGAAGCGCGATCTCGAGCTGCCGTTCCAAATCCTCTGCGACACCGACCGCAAAACGATCACCGCGTGGAATCTCGTCAATCACGCCGAGGGCGATATCGCATTCCCTGCTGCGTTCATTATCGATCGCGACCTCCGCGTCCGATGGCGCACCGCCGAGCGTACCACCGCACGCGCCGACCCGGCGCAGGTCTGTGCGATCGTGACCGACCTTGCCGCGGGCCGGAAAACAGACGCGGAGGGGCGCAGCCGCGCAGTATGGCCGGGTACGATGTTCCTGCGGGCGGGACTTAACGCCCTCTCGCGCGGTTTCAAATCGCGCTGAAACCCAGGCAATCTTTAAGACATAATGACGCGTTTCAGACGATCCTACCTCACGCACGGCGCTGCCGTGATTTTCACCCTTACCGCGATTTCGATATTTGCCGGATGCGTGAATTCGGGTTCGGCGCCGCCGGTCGTCTATACCAATCGGCTCGGACAGCGCGTCGTCCAGCTTGCGATGACGACGCCGCGCGCAAATCACGCGGCGGTAGCGCTCGAAGACGGCCGCGTCCTGATTTGCGGCGGCACCGTGGATGCGAACATCGGCGGCATCCTATCGTCGGCCGAGATCTTCGATCCGGCCACGCTTAAATTCATTCCTACAGGATCGATGCATGTCCGGCGCATGGGCCAGACTGCCACGAGGCTTCATGACGGGCGCGTTCTGATCGCCGGCGGCGCACGCAATATCGGATTTCGCTCCGAACTCGCCAGCGCTGAAATCTACGATCCCGCCAGCGGAACCTTCACCGAGACCGCGCCGATGAGCGTGCCGCGCGAGGGTCATACTGCCACGCTCTTGCGCGACGGGCGCGTGCTCGTCGCGGGCGGCAGCAGCAACGGCACGGTCACGATCAGCAGCGCGGAGATCTATGATCCGGAGGCGGGCCGATGGTTTCCCACGGGAGACATGACTGTGCCGCGCGAGGCGCACGTCGCGGTCCTGCTCGGAACCGGCAAGGTGCTGATCGCCGGAGGAGGACGCGGCGGAATGCCGGGCGGTTATATCGCTTACCAGAACGCGGAAATCTTCGATCCCGCGAGCGGAAGATTTAGCGCGCTTGCGGCCCCCATGCACAGCGATCGCGTCGGCGCCGCCGCGGTACGGCTGAACGACGGGCGCGTGCTGATTGTAGGCGGCAAGAGCGGGAAAATGCTTTACGGACGCCGCGGGATCAACCTTGCCTTCTTCACTCCACTCGACACCGCGGAAATCTTCGATCCTGAAACCTCGCGCTTCATCGCAACCCCGCCGATGCATGCGCCGCACTACCTTGCCACCGCCACCGTGCTCAACGATGGCGACGTGCTTGTCGTCGGCGGATGGCGCATGCAAGGTAATGTGATTGGCGGCATGTACGACGCCGAGTTGTACAGACCCCGTTCCGCCGGCTCGATGGGGCGTGGCTCATTCGCGGAAGTCGCACCTCTGCACGTGGCACGGCTCGAAAACACCGCCACGCTGTTACCCGACG
>JAJZAG010000165.1 GCA_021799555.1 Deltaproteobacteria bacterium
CCCGGGATGGTTCTCAAAATATTCGCGCAGTCCCGGATGGCTCGCCATGAACTGCGGATTATCCACCAGCGCGGGATTCTGGCCGAGTTGACGCGCGACGCCGGGATGCTCGTCGAGGTAGCCGTTGTCGAAGCGGTTTACTTGCGGCGCGCCAATTCCTGGCTCGTAGCCGGTCCGATTGCGGGGGCGCGCCCAGGTGTAGCGTCCTTCGCGATACATGAACTGGCCGGGAGATTCGTGAATCTCGTCGCGAACGCCCGGATGGTTCTGCAGGAACTCGTGCAGATGCGGATGGTTCTCGATGAACTGCGGATCGTTTATCAATCCCGGATTCGCGGACAGCCGCTGCGCGACTTGCGGATGTGCGTTCAGGAAGTTGTTGAAGTTATTCAGCTCGGTCTGATTGATGTCGCGATTGGGCGCCGGCTGCGCCATCGCGGCAGTCGCGAACGCCGCGGCAAAGATCATCGCTGCAAATGTTGTAAGCGCCTTTTTCACGGGAAATCCTCCAAGGTTCTTCTTAGTTCGCAATCGCCACCGTTCGATTTGTTATTGCCAGCCTCGCGATTCACCGTACCCGCCCTCTTCGACGCCGGGCGCTGCGCGTCCGTTTACAAGCTCCCCCATCCGGGTCGGATTACGCGGCGCCGGAACGCAAAAGCGGCGAAATTCGCGCTTTCGACCGGTAATTGTCCCGTCATGTAAACAAATCTTCATCTCGTTTCGTCGTATTGTCGGTAGCGATAGCATCGGCCAGACGGCCGAGGGTCAACTTCCGCCGTCGCCCATACAGCGGCGATGGCGCGGCCGGCCATTCGAGAGAGGCGGTCCGGTCGCTGTGGTGCCATCTGATGAAGAACTTTGCAGGCAGGTCGCCGAGCACAACGCCGCTGCCTTCGAGACCCTGCTCGACCGCCATCAAGCGCGGGCCTTCCGCATTGCCTGCTCAATTCTCGGTAGCGAGGCGGATGCGCGCGACGTTTCCCAGGACGCGTTCATCCGCGTGTACGAGTCGGCGGGTAAATTCGACGGACGGTCGCGATTTTCGACCTGGTTCTACCGGATCGTCGTCAACCTGTGCATCGACCATAAACGGCGCAACAAATGGTGGCGCAAGATGGTCCCGTTTTCGACGCCCGACGACGACCCCGAGACTCCTCCGGTCGATCCGCCGTCGCTCGAACCAGGGCCCGAAGCTGACGCGATTCGCAGCGATTCGGCGCGCCGGCTGCGCTCCGCTCTCGATGGACTATCGCCCACGCAGCGCGCGGCAGTATTGCTCCAGACCGAGGAAGATCTTACGAGCCGCGAGATCGCCGAGATTCTTGAATGCTCGGAAAGTACGGCGCGCGTGCATATCCATCGCGCGCTCGCTCATCTCAAGAAAACCATGCGCGAAGACCGATGACGGCCGCTGAGGACGCATAACGCGATGCGCGAAAAGCATCCGCAAACCGAAATCGCGCCATACCTGCGCGGCGATTTGAGCGCCGCCGAGCGCGACCGCCTCGCAAGCCACCTTGCGCGATGCGACCGATGCCGCGCCGACGCCGACGCATACGCAGCCGTCCTGAAGACCATCGCCGCGGACGCCGCGCGCATCCCCGCTCCCGACTGGCGCGCGTACCGGGCAGAGCTACATAGAAAACTAGCCGCGCGCCGCAATCTCGTACCGGGCGTCCCCTCACGCTCGTGGAATCAGCGTTTGCGGTGGGCCTCGATCGGAACTGCCGTCGCCGCGGCGGCCGTCTTGCTGTTCCTGACGATTCTCCCCCATTCGCAGCCGGGTGCGCCGTCGGTCGATCAGATGGCGATGGAAGACGCGATGGGAGGCGCCGATATTGGCCTGCTGCGCAACTATCCGGTCGTCGAGCATCTGGACTTGCTCGAGAACTACGACGTGATCGAGCATCTCGATGAAGTCGCACCGACGGACACCAGCGATGAGAATCCCTCGTAGCTTCGGCGCAAGCGCGATGTCTATCGCCGTGCTCATATCATCGGGGGTCGCGATGGGAATCTCGTTCCTGCCGTCCGCTTCCGCATACGCGCAGAGCGCTCCGCCGCCGGACTTGCGGATGCTGTTGAATCTCGATCTCTTCAAGCCCGATTCCAACGCGGAGGCGCAAAGCGGTGCCGACGGCGGCGACGGCTCGATGTTCGAGCAGATCCGGACGCTCAACGCGCTTGGCTACCTCGGCGGCAATCGTCCGGCGCCGGTCCATTCAAACGCTTCCGGGAGCGCGGGCGGAAATACCGAGGAGATCGCGCCTGCGGCGGGTAACCCGCCGCCACAGCCAATTCCCGAAGAGCCGGAGGGAGTCGAATGACCCGCGCGCGCTTCACAAACCTCGCGCGCTACGCGCTCGTGCTTATGCTGCTCGCGAACCTCGTCTGCGCGATCGCATCTGGCTCAGCGCGCGCGCAACAGGCCGCGCTCGGGCAGCCACGCGACGCATCCGAACAGGCGCTCGTATCGCATCGCGCCAATGAGTGGGCGCGGCTGTCGCCCGAGCAGCGCGAACGCGTGCTCGAAAATTATCGGGAATGGAAACGAATGCCGCCTGGCGAGCGCCGGACGGCCGCGCAAAACTTTCAGAAATTCCAAAGCCTGCCGCCTGACGAGCGCCAACAGGTGTTGCGCTCGATGCGTCAATGGCGACGGCTGCCGCCAGAGCGCCGCGCGCAATTGCGCCAAGCATACGCGCGCTTCAAAAGTCTTCCACCCGAGCGCCGCGAACAAATCATGGATCGCTTCCGGCATCTTCAGCAGCTACCCCCAAAGCAGCGCGAGCGCGTAATGAGCAACTATAAGCGCTGGCAAGCGATGACCCCCGAACAGCGTGCCGACGCGCGCCGCCGCTTCCAAATGCGCCAGGGGAATTTCGAGCATCGCCACGGCCGCCATCCGTTGACGCGCATCCCGATACCCTGAAAGATTATTGCTGCTCGCGAGACCCTTGCCTCCCCGCCCGGGATTTCCGCGCAGCGGCTCTCGCGGCCTGAAGATGCGTTCATACGACGAATACAAGCTGCGCGTCCTCGAGATGAGCAAGCGCTTGTCCGCGCTTGGCTACTTCGGCTCTCACTCGGGCAGCGCCGGCAACGTATCGACGCTGATCGACCCCGCGGGAGCGGGGATTATCGCGATCACGCCAACCCGCTTGCCCTATGGCGCGATGACCGGCGACGATATTTGCATCGTGGATTTCGAGCTCCATCGAATCGAAGGCGAACGCAAGCCATCGATTGAAGCTCCGATGCATGTCGCGGCATATCGCACCCGCGAGGACGTCGAGGCGGTCATCCATACGCATCAATCCGGCGCAAGCGTATGCAGCATAATCGATCGCGCGATACCGCCCCTGTTCGACGAGGTAACGCTCGCGATCGGCCGCCGCGTCGATCTGATTCCCTACGCGCTGTCCGGCACGGCCGAGCTTCACGGCAACGTGGCGCGCGCGCTCGCCAACCGATGCCATTGTTACATCATGCAGAACCATGGCGCGCTGTGCGTTGGGCCGGATCTCGACAAGACCTTCACTTTCGTCGAGTTGCTCGAGAAGACCGCCGCGATTTATGTTGAGGCGCTCGCTACCGGGCAACCCATTACCACGCTACCCGATGAAATCGCCGCTCAGCTCCACGCCGCGATGATCGCGCGGCAGGATCGCGAGATCGCGCGCAAACGAGGCAATCCTCGCTGATGGCGCCGCAAGTCGTGGCGCTCGGCGCGCACGTGCTCGATATTCTCGGCCGGCCCGTCACTCATATTCCCGAGGGACAGGGTGGCGCGATCCTCGACGAGATTCGCATCGCTCCCGCAGGCTCGGCAGCCGGCACCGCCGTGGGACTCGCAAAACTTGGGCTGGCGGTCGCCAGCGTCGGCGCGATCGGCGAAGATTTGCTCGGCGACGTTCTTGTCCGCGCGCTCCAAAGCTACGGAGTCGACACGAGTCATATCGCGCGCAAGCCGGGCGTTCAGACCTCGGCCAGCATCCTGCCGATTCGGCCCAACGGCGACCGCCCCGCGCTCCACGCGATCGGCGCGAATCCTCATTTCACGATGGACGACCTGTCGTGGAGCCTGATCGAAAGTGCAGCGCATCTCCACATGGGCGGCACCGATGTGATGCGTGGACTCGGCCGCCGCGGCGCCGTCGAAATTCTGAGCCGCGCCAAAGCCGCGCGCGCGTCGACAACGATGGACATCCTCGGCCAGGGATCGCCCAAAACGCTCGAAATTCTCGCGCCGTGCCTGCCGCTTGTCGATTGGTTCCTGCCCAACGCCGAGCAGGCGTGCCGCTTGACGGGCGCACACACGGCGTCCGAAGCCGCGCGCGCCATACTCGAACGCGGAGCGCGCGGCGTCGTCCTGACGATGGGTGGCGATGGATCGATGATGGTCACCGCGCAAGAATCGATTCGCCTGCCCGCGCACGAAATCACCGTAGTCGACACCTCCGGATGCGGTGACGCGTATTGCGCTGGATTTGTCCGGGCGCTGCTGCTCGGATGGAATCCGCGCGAGTGCATGAAACTCGCCAACGCCGCGGCAGGTCTGGTCGCGCAAGGCCTTGGTTCCGACGCAGGAATTGTCGATTTCGAGGACACGCTGCGCTTTATGCGCGAAGTGCCATTACGGCCGGGTGACGAGACTTGATTCCCTTCGCACGCTAATACAACGTCGCAAAGCCTTGCCGGATTAACGGGATATTGCGGTAATTTCGCGAAATAGCTCGATGAAGTTTGACTCGCCGAGCAAAATCCGCGCTGTGCCAAATCCCAGCGGATCGAACTCGCTTCCTCTGCCTCGATCCCGGCAGTACCGGTGAGGCCGAGCGGCATTTTCGGCGCGCCGGGATAATCATCGACGACGGCGACAATCGACGCGGACGGCATCCCGCGGCTGCGCGCACTCGGACGATCGTCCGGGTGGCGCGGGATTGACGGAGCGCGCGTACGATGGTATTGAGAATCATTCTCATTATCGTCCGGAGTCCACTATGCTTTTTCGCCTTGCTCTAGTCGTCGCCGCTTCTATACTCCTGGCTGCCCCTGCGATCGCTCGGCCGAGCGATTCCGCACCGATCGAAATCCAATTCAAGGACCATCGATTCTCGCCGCAGACTTTGACCGTCCCGGCGTCGCGGCCGATCGTCCTCAAGGTCACCAACGCCAGCAACGAAGCGATCGAATTCGAAAGCTTCAAGCTCAACCGCGAAATCGCGATGACGCCCGGCCAGACCGTCACCGTACGCTTGCCCGCACTCTCGCCCGGAAGCTACGACTTCTACGACGATTTCCATCAGGACGTTCCCGAAGGGTCGATCGTCGCGAAGTGAATCGGCCGACGATCCGCGCGCTCGGTGCGATTTCCTCAATTCTCATCTGTCTACTCGGCGCCGCGCGCGTCGCTTGCGCCCAGGTCGATCCGTGGGAGTTCGAGGTCTATCCCTACGCGACCGAAGGCCGCGGCGTGGCCGAAATCGAAACCGACAACGCCGTCATCGCAAGCGGCCACGGCCACGGTGGCGAAGGCACCGCCGCCGGAGACTTCCGCAGCCAGGGGATGTGGTATAACCAGTACGAACTGACTTATGGCCTGACTGATCGAATCGAAGCGTCTGCGTATCTTTTGATGGCGCAGCCGAGCGGCCGTGGCTATTGGTACGCGGTCACCGAGTATCGTCTCCGCGGGCGGCTCTTCGATCCCGGAGTGCTGCCGATCGATCTCGGATGGTACGCGGAACTCGAGTGGCACAAGACGCCACAATTCGATAACGCCGATATCGAGATGGAATTGCGTCCGATCCTCGAAGAGGACATCGGTCGATTCTCATTCATCGCCAATCCGATCTTCGAGAAAGTATTGAAAGGCGTGGGTGTGAACCAGGGCTTCGAGTTTGGCTATTCGGCCGGAACTTACTACCGATGGACTCGCTATCTGTCGCCCGGAATAGAATTTTATGGCGGCGCGGGCCTGATCGACGGCACCGACCCCTTAAGTTCGCAACAGCATTACATAGTTCCCGTAATCTGGGGCGAGCTCCCGCACGGTATCGAATACAACCTCGGCCCCGGTATCGGAGTTACGCGCGGTTCCGATCGCGTGCTCGTAAAATTCAACTTCGAGTTGGAACAATTTATCGGCGCGCTGTTCGGCCCCTCTTCCGAGCAGGGATGGTTCTTCTGAGCTAGCGCGGAATTAGCGGCACGAGACTGACTATCAGCTCGATCAGGATCAGAACGCCGATCGCGACTTCCAGCAGGACGAGGCGGCGGTCGCGCGCGACTCCGAGCACGAGCTCGAGCGCCTCCTGCACGCTGCGCAGCTTCGACTCGAGCGTGGCGTAGCGATCCGCGAGGTCGAATTCGGCGCGCAGGTCTTCGTATATCCTGTCCATCGCCGCGTCGTCCCATGTCGCCTCCGGCTTGTCGAGCAGATGCAGCACCGTGATGACTTCGGTGCGCGTCGTGACCGCCTCTCCGATAAAACGATGCAGCGGGCGCGTATTGAGCGCCACCGTACCGCGCCGTTCCAGGCGCTCGACCAGCGCGCTGGTGCGCGCGAACAGATCATCGACAATCTGCTCGTAGTATTCCATCGCAGTGCTTTGCGCCATCGTGCGCGCGACGATGCTGGCGCGGGGCGGATTGAAGCGGTCCACGTGCAGCGTTCCGCCAACGATTCCGGTCTGGAACGCGGGGTCCTCGACGACGGTGTAATCCTCGCTGATCGCCTTGGCCGTGAGCTTCGGTATCGCGGCGCGAATCTCCTCGAGTACCGCCTCGCGGCGGTCGCGGGCGACATCGTGCGCGACGACGGCGCCGAAACGGTAAACATAAATTCCGCCGTCGGGTTCGATCGGCACGAATAACTCATGACCGCCGAGCCGCGCCCCCGGAAATAAAGACGCGAGCTGGCGCAGCGAGAAGTTCTCCTCGAACGCGGTCGCGTGAAACTGATGCGTACGCGATGCCATCGATAGCGCCGAGTCGATTCCGCTCCCGATTGCAACCGAGTGCTCAGAGCGCCGGATGCTTGTCCTTCCACGGGCGCGCTTCCTCGAACGCCGCGCCCAGCGCGATCACTCCCGCTTCATCGTAGGGCCGCCCGACAATCTGCACGCCGATGGGCAGGCCCTCCTTGCTGAACCCGTTGGGCAGCGTGATCGCGGGCTGACCGGTCGCATTGAACGGGAACACGAACGCGGTCCATCCGTAAATCTCCTCGCCGGCTTTTTCCGGCCGCACGGCAAGCGTGCCAAGCGTGACCGCCGGCCGCGTGATCGTCGGTGTCAGAAGCGCGTCGTACGGCATCAGGCGCTGCACGATCTCGCGCGCGGTATTGTGTACCTGCGTGAGCGCCCGAATATAATCGACCGCGAGAATCTTTCCGCCGTACTCCCAGGTGCTGCGCACCATCGGGTCCATCAGCTCCGGCTTCTCCACGCGGTTCGCGCCCACCCCGGCCATCACGACAACGCGCACATGCTCGACCAGCATCTTGCCCGGATCGAGCGCGATCGGCTCGACGCGATGCCCCATCGCGGTGAAGGCGTCACAGGCGCTCTCGAACGCGGCGCGGGTTTCCGGCTCGACCGGGCCGAGCGCGCTTTCGAAGATCGCGGCCAGGCGCAGATTTTTCGGGCGCGCGCCGATCGATTCCACAAACGGCCGCGCATTCGGCCACGCCGCGTAAGGGTCGCCGTCGGCGTGCCCCGCCATCGCGTCCAGCATCAGCGCCGCATCGCGCACCGTGCGCGCCATCGGTCCGGTGGTCGAAAATCCGCCCCATCCTTCGCCCGCCGCCGGCGCCGACGTGATCCGTCCGCGCGCCGGTTTGATTCCGACAATCCCGCAGCACGCCGACGGGATGCGGATCGATCCTCCGCCGTCGCTGCCCTGCGCGATCGGATGCATTCCCGCCGCGACCGCGGCGCCCGCGCCACCGCTGGAACCGCCCGCGGTATGCGCAAGGTTCCACGGATTGCGCGCGGGCGGGCACAGGCCTGATTCTGTTGTGGGACGCGAGCCGAACTCGGGCGTGGTGGTCTTACCGAGTAATATTCCGCCCGAATTTCGCAGCCGCACCACTAACTCGGCGTCGGACGGCGCGTGCCAGTATTCGTAGTTCTTCGAGCCAAAGGTGGTGCGAATATCTTTTGTCCACACCAGATCTTTCAACGAATAGGCGACGCCGAACAGCGGCAGCTTCGCCGCTTCCTGCGCCGATGCCTTCTCGAGCTTTGCGGCGTCGGCGAGCGCGCGCTCGGCAGTGACCGTCATGAACGCACCGAGCTTCGGATTGAGCGCTTCAATCCGGCCAAGAAAGAATTCC
>JAJZAG010000166.1 GCA_021799555.1 Deltaproteobacteria bacterium
CTACGAACGTTTTGCTTCTCGCACTGGAAGCGCGCCGGGTGGCGAACTTATTGAGTATTGGGCCAACGAGATGAGCCTGGCGGACGGCGGGAAAATATATCTCACCTGCTCAGCGCGCGACGCCGGGAGCGTGTACTTCTCTGGCGCCGGCCGTCTAGTGTCGCGACCGCCCCCGCCAGACATCGCGCAGGGAGCTGTCAGCGGAGCTGCGAAGCCAAGAACTGACGCTTCCCTAACGCTCGATCTCTTGGGCACGCTTCGCTGCGATCAATTCACGCAACCGCTGGTGGTCGGTTGGCTATAACAAACCCTCCGCATATGCAAAAACTCGGCGCGCGGTACTACAATCCAATCATGGGACGGTTCATCTCGCCCGACCCGATGGGCTTCGCCGGCGGCCAAGCCAACCTGCTCGAATACTCCTTCGATTCGCATTTGCCGCGCTCACGCAATCAGGCTTTGGCCGGCTCTGCGTATTGCGCTCGATAGTGGCGGCACACTATCGCTTTGTTCATGTTAGAACAGGTCCCTCGTCCGCGAGTCATTTGATGCTCTCAGCGGACGAGGGATTTGAGGCAAGTATCACGCGACGGCTGCAGCGCGGTTACATATTTCGCGCCATACCCATGCTACCGGTGGTGAACCATGAATTGTCCACCGCACCCATGTTGACGTACCATGAATCCCGGTGCGGGGAATTGGGGCTCGGCATAAACGCAACCGATGTGTAGCCAGTCTGCAGGTTCTTGTCGACCATCGCGACCGGAAAGCTCCGCGGAAATGGATAGATCGCAACCTGAGCGCCCGGTTCGGAGCGGTCGCTATACGCAAGAAAGTTCACCAGCGTGTTCCATAGCCTTCCGCTCCGGTCGTATTGGTCAGAAGCGGTAATAAACCATCCTTCCGAGTCGATATACAGAATCCGTCGCGGAATGGTAAGATCCATTCCCGGCTTGGCATCGGCTTCGACTACATAGAGATGCCGGATTTCCCAGTTTTCTGGGCAAACCTTGGACGCCTCGTCTCTGCATACCATTTCCGGAGAGTGTGCCGCGTGCACTGACGCCAGCATTCGCCGCTCACCCAAAAAACGATAAACATATTCGGATGGATCGGCAGAGAAGCCGAAGAAAGAGTCTGGATCGATGTTATTAGCGAACGCCGCCGTAGGAGCCGGGGTCACACCTTTTGAACCGCCACCACCTCCGATTGCAGGAGAAGCCGCGAGCGGATCCGATTCCCACGACGCGGTTTCGCGCCGCACACGCCGGCTTTCGCGGTTATACATCCACACGTCATCTTGTTTGTTTGGATTCAGATACCTGAAGCGCAGCAGTCCGTACCCGACCATCGCGGACGGATCGACAAACGGAAACAGTCCGAATCGCGAACGGATGCCGGTCGCATACGCGTCCGGGTCGGTGGGCATCGGAGAAACTTCAACCCGCCCTACATTTTTGTAGAATGCCATATGACCCGCCGTGAGATGGTCGATCGCGTAAATACGGCCGGGCGCATAAGTCGCGACCTCCGGATAGCGCAAGTCGGCATCGTCCGTGAACATCGGCCGGTTTACGTAATTCCAAATGATTTTTTGGGCTATCTGGGGATCGTTTGGATCGAGCAGCGGAAATGGCAGCCCGGCTACGTAGCCATGCAGCGAACCATCCGCACCGAGTGAACACTGCGAGGAGTATTTTTCCGTCGCGGCATGGTATGGTGGCGGCCATTCAATGCGCCCGGAAGGAACGATCTTGAGCTGCATTCCCTGTTCGACCAGGATATAATTTCCGGGACTTAGATATGACTGCGCAGCCGTGTAGTTATTCTTACCGATTATTTCTCCGACTTTAATAGTATCTCGACCATTTATGGTGTCCTCCTTGCCGGATCTTGCGGTTTTCACTTGAAACGCTGCCTTACTCAACGCTTGTGCACCTGCAGCCGCTGGCAAGCTCAGGGCCAACGCTACCATTACGATCGGCAACAGGAACTTACGCATACACATCGATGTACCTCCTCGAATGAAGAATGAATCGTATCTCGAAACTGCGTTCAGCGCCGGTGCTCGGCGTGAAGCTTCGCGGCCGTGTATAAGTTAGACGTGCCGACTGCGGATTTGCTTCAAGCTTCAGGGTTCGTTTATGTTTTAATATTTTCGCTATGTTCCATAATTCCATCATCTAAATAGGAAGGTCGGCGGGTCTTTGCACAACTGGTGCGCACGGCAACCGCCGAGCTAATGCGGACTCGAGAGACAAAGCAAAAATGTTGAGGCGGTTTAGTAATCAAACTGTCAACGAAGGCGTCGCAGCCCGGTCTTCTCCGTGTTGAGCATCACGCACAGGGCGTAATTCAAACCGGCTCAGACAATATGCCTGAACTGGAACCTCACGCATGCGAAAACTGCGGCCGCATCACTCGACGTAGCGCCTATCGAAAGCGTGGCGAATTCGACGGTGCCCGCAGTCCGGGGATTGAAGCGTCGACAGCGATGGTCTTTTGTTAAGCCACCCGATTAGGATAAGCGACAGATTTACACGGAAGCAGAACGGCCAGCGCCGCTGCGGCGCTGGCCGTTGAATTCTCCGAAACGTACTAATTCGCGTAATGTATGGTTTCTTCGCTCAGTTGGCCGCGGCGCGTAAGGCGATCAGCTTGTCGAGTTCAATCTTCAGCCTTGGCAGCACGTCATCGTAGGTGAAGAAGCCAATTTTCTTGTCTTTCTTCTTCAGGTTCACCGTCGTCGGCCCGCACCATAGACCTAAATCGGCATCGTCGGTCTCGCCGGGACCGTTGACGCGACATCCCATCACCGCGATCGTGATCCGATACTTCGCGGCGTACTCGCTAAGCACTTTGACCTGCTGCGCAAGCTCGACGAACCTCTCGTTTTCGACACGCGAACACGACGGGCACGAGATGATATTGAGGCCCTTGCCAAATTCAGGAACAGAGATAAACCGCCCGGACCGCACGTCGTCGATTATCTTGTGGCCGACGACGACCTCCTCGTGCTTGCGCTCGTTGGGCAGCGTGAGCGACACGCGAATCGTCTCGCCGATACCTTGCGCGAGCAGCTTTTCGAATGCGATGCGGGTCTTGATGATGCCGTCGGGCGGGAGTCCGGCTTCGGTCACGCCGAGATGGATCGGAACGTCGGGGCGGCGTTCGGCGAAGCGGCGGTTGGCATCGATAACTTTTTGCGGTTCGGAATCCTTAAGCGAGACGACAAAGCGCGTGAAGCCGAGCTCATCCATCAGATCGCAGTGATACGCGGCCGATTCAACGATTGCGCCCAATTGGTCGCCCGGATACCGCTCGAGAAACGCGGGAGCGACTGAACCGCAATTTACGCCGATGCGGATCGCAAGGTTGTTTTCGCGTGCGACCTCGACGATCCACTTGACCTTCTGCTCGATCGTTTTCGATTTCTCGATATGATGCAGATGGCCTGGATTGTAACGGATCTTGTCCACGTACGGCGCGACGCGATCAGCGATGCGGTAGTTCTCCTGCAAATCGACTGAGAGCGTGATTCCCTTCGTCTGTGCGCGGATTTCCTTGATCGCGGGAATCTCTTTGTCCGAGTCCATCGCGATCCGCACGATACCCGCGCCGGCGTCGGCTAGCTGATGCGCCTGGGCCACGGTCTGATCGATATCGATCGTCCGCGTTGCGCACATCGATTGCACGACTACCGGATTTCCGCCGCCAACCTTGAGCGCGCCAATCTGAACGGCGCGCGTGTTTCGATTCGAAGCTGCCTGCCTGTCCATCTATATAATGCTGCCTGAAATTCGCCGCCGAAGCGATTCTGAGCTTTAGTGCTGATGCTCTTCGGTCACCGCCATCGCGATCGCACCATGACTGAACGCAGCCCCCGCGCGCATCGCGGCTGCAACCCACACCGCTTCAGCGATCTCCTCGTCGGTGCATCCCTTGTCTTTCGCCCGCGCGACATGCGCTTCGATACACCACGGACACTGGGTCACGTGCGCCGCGGTTATCGCCATCAGCTCCTTGATCTTCGACGATATCGCGCCATCCTTGAAGACGACCTGATCGAAGTCAAGAAAGCCCTTAAACATTTCGGGCGTCATTTGCCTGAGCTTGCGCAGATGCTTGGAGGTTTCCTTTCCATAGAATTCAGCCATCTTCGACACTCCCGGGCGTGTTGCACGGACCGCCCGAACCCGAACCGGGGAACGTTAGAAACTAGGTGACGCCCGAAATCCGCGGCACCGCTGATTGTCGAAGTATAACAGAACTGCGTTGAAAGGCATCCGCGGTCGTCACGGACTTGAAGCAATTCTAATTCTCGGAAGAACCATCAGCTAAGGTAACTTATCTGTCGCGAGATCTGCCAAACCCGACTTGCGCGATTCTGCTTGCGTGATGATTACGTTCGTTCTAACGTCGTCTTGCCGTCGAGCAGGAACAGTGTAGGCGAGCGCAAGGATAAGGTTTTTTTGGGCGAAGTTGGAATCATGCCGCGACGAGCGGGATAAGTTTGACCGTTTCGTTGCGGAAGTGGAGGCTAATATGCTCCCGTCCGAAACCGTCAGTCCATATGGTGATTCGCGACCGTTCCCCGACGTAATCCTGCGCAGCCAGTTCTTCGAGCTTATTGGCACGCGATCGCTTTCGAGCGAGCAGCGCTTGATGCTCGCGGTGCTGGCCGACGCGATCAATGTCGTCCAGGATTTCCACCATTCCGAGACCGCCCGCAAACGTGGGCCGTTCACAGAAGCATGGAATTGGATCTTCGCACGCGGCCCGAAGTGCCCTTTGGCATTCGAGAGCGTGTGCGACGCGTTGGGAATCGACGCCGAGGCGCTCAGATGGCGGCTGCGCGCGATGGTTTCAGGTAATGACACCGGCGCGCGAGTCGCCCCGCTTCGCTTACGGCTTAAGGAAGCCAGCCGGGTGCAACGTCTGACCGTCAATCGCATCCGCCGCCGGCGAAGGTCTCGGCTGCGTCCGCTGCTCCGTACCCGTTAGCGTAGTGCTCGCGCGATTCCGTCTCTCGTATCCGCATCGCTTTCAATCGCGGCCATTTCCCTGCTACCAATTCGATTCACTATTGCTCGCCCGACGCGCTTATCTAGGCTCGGCGAACTTCGTGGAGACTAGGCACGATGGATGATCGACCGCTGGCCGGAATCAAAGTTGTCGAGCTTGCGATGTGGGTGGCCGGACCGTCGACGGTCGCTGTATTGACGGATTGGGGCGCCGACGCGATTAAACTCGAGGATCCGAATGGCGGCGATCCGATTCGCGGCGCTACCACGCGCGCAATGAATCATCCCGGACTGCGCGTGCGCCCGCCCTACGAACTCGATAATCGCAATAAGCGCTCGGTCGCCGTCGATTTGCGAAAAGCCGATGGACTTGAATTTGCGCTAAGAATCATCGATCGCGCCGACGTCTTCGTCACGAGCCTGCGCCTCGACGCACTCGCACGGATGCAGCTCACCTACGACCATCTCGCCGCGCGCAATCCGCGTCTCATCTACGCCTCACTCAACGGCTACGGGCATCGTGGACCTGACCGAAATCGCCCTGCGTATGACTACGCCGCGTCATGGGCGCGCTCGGGGCTGATGGCGACGATCCGCGAGCCCGGATTTCCGCCGCCCGCGCAGCGTCCCGCGATGATCGATCACGCGGTCGGACTCGGCCTTGCCGGCGCAATCTCGGCCGCGCTTTTCGCGCGCGACCGCACGGGCAAAGGCCGCGAGGTGCGGATTTCGCTCTTCTCGATGGGGTTGTGGATGAATGCGACCGATCTCACCGTCGGCCTAATGACCGGCAAAAGCCCAGCCAGCGAGAGCCGCACCGAGCGGATTAATCCATTGTGGAGTTCTTACGCGTGCAAAGACGGCAAATGGGTTTATTTCGTCATGATCCAGTCCGATCGATTTTGGGCGGAGTTCTCTGCGGCGCTCGGTCATCCCGAATGGCGGAGCGATCCGCGCTTCGCCGACGCTCAGGCGCGCGCGCAGAACTGCGCCGCGATGACGGCCGCTATCGATGAGGCGGTCGCTACGCGAACTTGTGCCGAGTGGGCGCAAATCTTTGATCGGCATGAATTAGTCTGGGCGCCGGTCAATACTAACGACGAGGTATTAGCCGATCCGCAGGCCCACGCGATTGGCGCATTCGCGCAAGTCGATCATCCCGACTTCCTAGGCGCGCGAGTCGTGAACAACCCGGTCGAGTTCGGCGATACGGCGGCGAGGCCGCATCGCGCGGCGCCCGAACTCGGCGCGCATACTGAGGAAGTCGCACTCGAGGTCGGACTCACTTGGGATGAAATTGCGCGGCTCAAAGAGTCCGGTGCGATTGGATAGCGGGTTTCGCAGCAGCGTCCGGCGCATGCCAATGTTTGCCCCGGCATCAATAATGCCCTTAAATTTCAAGTACTTAGCTGTCTTACGCGTTAGGCGTTGACTGCCCGCGCGTGCGCTTCGTATGATCCTGACACTTACGACCTGCAGGAGACCGGCCGTGCGAATGATGGTTCCGCCGAAAATTCATCGGCGCTCGATCGACCGTGATCTGGTCGAATTCTTCCGCACCCATCGCAAGGCATCCTTCAACCGCGCGGTCGCGCGCTTGTGCCGTTACTTCGCGGTGCGGCGTCCCCGGATCACTTGGTACGAGTATATCGATTGGGGTAGGGCCGCCGGCAAAACCTTCGAGGATGGCAGAATTCACCTGGTGCATCCGGAAAACTGGAAGCGCGGACGCAAGTACAAGAGCGAGCGGATGTGGGTGCAGATGATCTATCATGAGATGGGTCACTACCTGTTCTGGACGGATGCCGAACGCAAGGCCGACGCCTTTATGCGCCGGATGGTTGTCGGATTGCGCACGGCGCGTAAGGCGCGCCGCACAGCGGTTCGTGTCATCGGCACGCGCCGGCAGCGCGTGCTCAGATCTTCGAGGGTTACATCTCGACCGCGTGCACGGCGCGCGAAAGCGGCGTGAACTGAACCGGGTCTCAGTGAAGTACCTGGCACTTGTACTTCGCAATCTCCCGCGTAACCGGCGTCGCACATCACTGACCATTTTCTCGATCGGCGTTTCGATTTTTATTTTCGCCGTGCTAATCAGCCTTCCGGCGGTCGTCAACCAGATCCTGCACGATTCTGCGAGCGACGTTCGGGTGCTGACGCGCAACAAAGCAGGCATCTTTTACACACTTCCCGCCGCGTATGAGCCGATCATCAGCGCGATGCCACACGTCATGGCCGTCAGCGGCGTCCTGATCTGGTTTGGCAGCTATCGCAACTCGACAGATACCATTGCCGGCGTCGCCATCGATCCGGATCCGGTGCGCGAGATTTGGCCCGATTGGAGAATCTCGGCGCGAGAGGCCGAGCAACTACGCGGCGAACGCTCCGCCGGTATCGTCGCTCCAGGTGTGATGAAACGCTTCGGATGGAAAGTCGGCGACACGATCACGCTCGACGGAAGCCCTGCTCCCATCGAGCTCAAGATTATCGGCTCGTACGTTCCGAACGATCCGACCGGCGCAATTCTGATGCGGCGCGATATGCTTGATGAGACGTCACCGACCCACGGCAAGGCAATCTTTTTCTGGATCAAAGTCGATCGCTCAGATTCGATCCCTGCTGTCATCAGTGAAATTGACCATCGTTTTGCGAATTCGGAATTCCAAACGGAAAGCCAGTCGGAATTTAAGTTCGCTCAAGACACTATCCGCCCCTATCGGTTGCTGTTCGACGGCGCGAAGTTCCTGGCTGGCTTGGTAATCGTTGTCATTGGGATGGTTGCAGCGAATACAGCTGCCATGGCGGTGCGCGAACGACGCAGGGAATTTGCGGTGATGCGCGCTCTGGGTTACACGCGCCGGATGATCACCCTGCTGGCGCTTGGCGAGGGTTTCGTCATCGGTTGCGCGGGCGGCGCGCTTGGATGTGCGCTCGCGTTCGTGGCGCTGCGGCTAATGCCGTACGCTGGCGCGGCGCTGGGACCATTCGCGCAAATTCTGCAGTTGTTGCCGGTCGTGGAGGTCGAGAGCTTCGCGGTCGCGGCTGCAATCGGTGTAGCGAGCGCGGCTATCCCGGTGCTATCCACCGTGCGCCGCCCTATCGCAAGCGAGCTACGCGCGCTGTGATTTCCACCGCGCTCCGCGCGACTTCAGTATCACGCTTCGCGGATTCGCCGCGGGAACAGGACCTCCTCCTCAAGCACGATATCCAAAATTAGGCTAGGATGATTCCTGCTATGGCGCACAAGCCAAATGTCGAGAATCGCTGGTGGGTCGAGACGACCTTCA
>JAJZAG010000167.1 GCA_021799555.1 Deltaproteobacteria bacterium
ACGGGATGCTCTCGACGGCGTGGCCGTGGCCGTACGCACCCGAAGGCTTGCCGCCGCTGACCGTCCAGATGAATCGCGCCGACCCGTTCGATCAGTTTGACGGATGCGGCGACGGACAGTTCAACGCGCGCGCCGACGGCCTGGTTGACACTATCTACAACCTCTGGGACCGCAATCCGGTCAGCGTAAAGGCGAGCTACCTGACCTCGCGCGGGAAAGTCGATCGTCCGCCCGCGCCTCAGTTTGCCAGTTACTAAGCCGCGGCGAACTATGAGTTCGATCGGAACCGCGATGCTTCGCTTGCCGGGGGATGACACATGAATGCTCGAGCAAAGCTGATCACTACTGCAATTCTCAGCGCAGGCGCCGCCTGCTTACTGACTATCGCCGTCTCGCACCGGCGACTTGCTATTCTCGAACCCGCGATCGGCACCGCACCGGCCTTCGCCCAGGATGCGCCCGCACACGCGGTTCCTGCGGCGAAACGCGGCGGCGTCGTCGTCGAACTTTGCGACGGCGTCACCAGCGTCGAGGTCGCCGGAACCAAGCCCGGGCAGCCGCTGAGCCATGCGCAGGCGCTCGCCGTGACCGGCAAGCTGATGGCCGAGTGGCAACGCAAGCATCCCGGCGAGAAATGGGTAATGGCGCAGGCAAGCGAAGCGCCGGCCGCCAGCGTTGCGGGCGCCGCGAACATCGGCGGCCCAAACGCTCAGGGCGGCGCAAAGCTCAAGAGCCAGCAAGGCGACACTTACGCGAGTTTTCACGAGCGCGATTACAAGATCTGGAAGGCGGAAACCGACGCATTTGTCGCTCAGGGCAACAAGATTTTCCATTCCGCCAAACTCCTGGGCGGCACAATCGGCGTGAGCTGCGACATGTGCCATCCCAATGCCGCCAATACCCATCCGGAGACCTATCCCAAGTATCAGGAACAGCTTCAGCGCGTCGCGTTGCTGCGCGACATGATCGACTGGTGCATCGAGAACCCGGTCAAGGGCAAAACTCTCGATCCGAACGACCCCAAATTGCGCGCACTCGAGGCCTATATCCTCGCCCAGCGCAAAGGCGTTGCGCTGGATTATGGAAAACATTGATAGTCAATGAACGGAGAACGACGTAAGCCGATGAGTATAAAAACAACCTTGACGACCGATTCTGGCGCGCCTGTCGCCGACAATCAGAATTCACAAACCGCGGGCGCAAACGGCCCGGTGCTGATTCAGGACCATCATCTGATCGAAAAGCTCGCCCATTTCGATCGCGAGCGTATCCCGGAGCGCGTGGTGCACGCTAAAGGCTCGGGCGCGTATGGATATTTCGAGCCGACCGCCGACGTATCGCGATGGACGATGGCCAGGTTCATGCAACCAGTCGGCAAACGGACCGAAGTGTTCATTCGCTTATCCACCGTCGCCGGCGAGAAAGGTTCCGCCGACACCGTACGCGATCCGCGCGGCTTCGCGATCAAATTTTACACCGAAGACGGCAACTACGATTTGGTCGGCAACAACACTCCGGTGTTCTTTATTCGCGATCCGCTTAAGTTTCCGGACTTTATTCATTCGCAGAAGCGCGACCCGTACACCAACGTCCAGGAGCCGGAAAACGTCTGGGATTTCTTTTCGCTGAGTCCCGAAGCCACGCATCAATTCACCTGGTTGTTCGGCGACCGCGGCATTCCGGCGACCCTGCGCAACATGGACGGGTTCAGTTCGCATACCTATCAATGGGTCAACGCGCAGCGCGAGGTCTTCTGGGTCAAATATCACTTCAAGACGGATCAGGGGATCAAATGCCTGACCACCGAAGAAGCGCAGCGGATCGCCGGGCAGGATCCGGACCATCATCAGCGCGACCTGATGAAGACGATCGAGCGCGGCGAGTTCCCGTCATGGACGCTCAAGATGCAAATCATGCCCGCCGCCGACGCCGCCGGCTACCGCTTCAATCCTTTCGATCTGACTAAAGTCTGGCCGTACAAAGATTACCCGCTAATTCCGGTCGGCAAGCTGGTGCTTAATCGTAATCCCGAAAACTATTTCGCCGAAGTGGAGCAGTCGGCGTTTAATCCCGCGCATTTCGTGCCGGGTATCGGGCCGTCGCCGGACAAGATGCTGCAGGGGCGGTTGTTCTCATACGGCGATACGCATCGCTACCGCCTCGGCGCAAACCATATGCAGTTGCCGGTAAATCGACCGCACGCGACCGCGGCCGCCAATTACTCGCGCGACGGCTACATGAGGTTCGACGGCAACCACGGACGCGCGAAAAATTACGAGCCCAACAGCTTCGGTGGCCCCGCGCAATGCAATTCCCCGACCTGGGCGCCGCTCGAGGTTCACGGGATGGCGGCTGCGCACGCGCCCGAGCGTCATCGCGAAGACGACGACTTCGTCCAGGCCGGAAACCTGTACCGCGTGATGAAACCGGACGAACGCGGGCGCCTGATCGATAATATCGCGGCCAGTCTCGGCCAGGTGACGAACGACAAAATCGTCGAGCGCTCCCTGTCTCATTTCGCAAAGGCCGATCCCGACTACGGCGAGCGCGTGGCAATAGCGGTGCGCAACCGCCGCAACCCGCGATAACCCGCCCAGGCGCCCTGATACGAGCGGCGCACCGGGATCAACCTCGGGCCGCAAGCGCGATGACAGAGAGTTAACAGACTTGCTAAAATCGAAATACTGTGTATACTGATTTTCGTGGCGTGAGCGTCCGTGGCTCATGTCGGATGCGGTTCTGACCTTGGCCGAGCGGCGATCGGAGTGCGGAAAATGCGGCGCAACTCGGGTGACGGATGGAGCAGACGAAGCCAAGGCCCGCGAGAAAAAGTCCCCGCAAATTCAGGCTGAATACGAAGTCGAAGCGGAGCTCCGAGCTCCGAAAACGGCAAAACGAACCCATCGCGAGAAGCCTCGAGGCGTCGCCGCATCTTCCAGCGTGCATCCGCCTTCGCGGCGTCGGCGGTCCGCGCCGCCGTCTAGTGCGGGAACTCGACCATGACCTTGGCGCGCGCGCCGGGGTTCTTAAGCGCCTCGAACATCCGCGGAACCTGATCGATCGCGACCACGTCGGTGATCATCGGTTTGGCGTCAATCTTCCCCGAGGCGAGCGCGGCGATCGTTTCGCTGAACTCGGCGCGATTGTATCCGACGATAAACTCGATCCCGATCTCCTTGAAGATGCAGGCGAGGGGATTGATCAGATCCGGCTCCATGCAGGCGCCCAGCACGACGACGCGGCCGTGCAATCCTACCATGTCGATTGCGGCGCCAAGCGTGGACTTGACGCCGATACACTCGAAGACGACCTCGGGCGGGCGTCCGGTAAGCTCGGCGACTTTCCTGGCGGGATTTTCCTCTTGTGGATTGACGACAGCCGCCGCGCCGAGTCTGAGCGCGAGGTCCTTGCGCCCGGAAGCAAGCTCGGAAACGACGACCGTCGCGCCTTTCGCTATCGCCCAGATGGCCGCGGAAAGGCCGATCGGTCCGGCGCCCATCACGACCACGCCCATCCCGGACCTGAGATTCGCGCGATTGACTCCGTGCAATCCGACCGAGAGCGGTTCGACGAGCGCACCCTCGCGCGAGCTTACATTGTCGGGCAGCTTGAGGATGCTCGCGGCGCCGCACATCACGTACTCCGCGTAGCCGCCGGGCAATTGGCCGAGACCGAGGCCGCGCGTGCGTTCGCAATGCATCCCGTCGTCGCGGCGGCATCGTTCGCACTCGCCGCACGAGATGAAGGGCAAAGCGGTTACGCGATCGCCTTTGCGAAATCCGGTGACGCCGGCGCCGAGTTCGTGAATCTCGCCGCAGAACTCGTGGCCCATCACCGTGTCGGGCTTCATCCCGAGGCCGTACTGAACGGCGTGCAAGTCCGAACCGCAGATGCCGCAGTCGTGAACCTTGAGGACGACTTCGCCGGCGCCGGCGCGCGGCTCGGGAACGTCGATCACCGCCATCGCGTCTTGTCGTTTGAACACCGCGGCTTTCATCGATCGCTCCTTCGCGGCGCGCTACGCGCTCGCGCGCTTTTGCTCGATCAGTTCGATCTTGTAGCCGGTCGGATCCTCGATGAACGCGATTGGCGTCGTGCCGTGCTTCATCGGGCCCGGTTCGCGCGTGACCTTGACGCCGCGCTCCCTGAGCTCCGCGCAGGTCTTGTAGATATCGTCCACGGCAATCGCGAGATGGCCGAACGCGGTGCCGATTTCGTACTTCGTCACACCCCAGTTGTAGGTCAGCTCGACGACGGTATGATCGCTTTCGCCGCCGTAGCCGACGAAAGCGAGCGTGAACTCGCCGCCCGGGAAGTCATGCTTGCGAAGCAGCTTCATCCCGAGCTTGTTGCAATAGAAGTCGAGCGACTCGTCGAGATTCGCGACCCTGATCATCGTGTGCAGCAGGCGCATCCGCGATTACCTCCGTTTCTTGCCGCCGTTAGCGGCGCGATTGCGCCGCGCCGCGATCGCTTTGTCGAGCGCGCCGCGAATTTCGTTGAACAGATCCTCAGTCGGCGCGAAACCCTGCTCCTTCATCTTGTCGATCAACTCGCGGCGGTCGATCCCGAGCATCTCGAGCGCCTCATGTTCGTGCAGCCGCTTGGAGCGCACCAGATCGAGAATCGCGAGTTCGCGGACACGGGCGCGGAACTGATCTTCCGGAAACTGCGCATCGAAGACATCGGCCGGCAGATCGATCTTGATTTGCATGGCGTTGATGCCCCGACTTTCCGCGATTGTCAAAATGAAGTCAAACGACGCGCCGGGGACGCGATCGGCGCCTCGCGCGACTCTTGGCGAGGCACCCCGATGTGTGCGATTTCTATGCATCAGAATCGGGGGAACCGAGGTTTCCGGGGCAGGCGACACGCAAATACCGCCGCCCCAGGAGGTGATCATGGATTTCAACTATAGCGCCGAGGACGAAGCCTTCCGTCAGGAATTCCGCGCTTGGCTCGAGGCCAACAAACAGTTCGCGCCGCATCGCGCCGAAGTGCTCGGCGACGAAGGCAGCGGCGGATGGAACGCGCAGGTGCGCTGGGCCAAGAAGCTCAGCGAGGGGCGCTGGCTCGCGGTAAATTGGCCCAAAGAATACGGCGGACGCAGCCTCAACGTGATGCAGACGATTATCTACAACGAGGAACTTGCGCGGCTTGGGCTGACCCCGCCAATGATCGGGATGGGCATCAGCCTTCTCGGACCGACGCTGATCCATTGGGGCACCGAGGAACAAAAGCGGCAGCATCTTCCGAAAATCCTCAAGGCCGAAGAAATCTGGTGCCAGGGATATTCCGAACCCGGCTCGGGCTCCGACCTCGCTTCGCTTCAGACGCGCGCCATCGAAGACGGCGACAACTATGTCGTCAACGGGCAGAAGGTATGGACTTCGGCGGCGCATCACGCGGATTGGATTTTCCTGCTGACGCGGACCGACCCGGCTGCGCCGAAGCACAAGGGCATCAGCTATTTGCTGGTCGATATGAAATCTCCGGGCGTGACCGTGCGCCCGCTCGTACAGATAACTGGCGGTAAAGGCTTTAACGAGGTTTTCTTCGAGGATGTCCGCGTGCCGAAGAAGAATCTCGTCGGCGAAAAGAACTCCGGGTGGCAGGTTGCGATCACGACACTGATGTTCGAGCGATCGGGCGGCGGTGGAGATCGCGGCGCGCTGTTTCAAGTGCGCGAACTCGTCAATCTTGCCAAGAAGCTCCCGCGCGGCGGCAAAACCGCGTGGGACGACGCCGGCGTACGCCAGAAGATTTCGGAGTTCACGTGCGAAGCGTACGCGCTCAAGTACACCGGCTATCGGCAACTGACGCGGCGGCTCAAGGGGATGCCGCCCGGGCCGGAAGGGTCGATGATGAAGCTGTGCGGGACCGAGCTTAACCTGCGCATGCAGCTATTCGCGATGGAGCTGCTCGGACCGTATTCGCAGTTCGAGTATCACGCGCCGATGGCGATCGACCAGGGCAAATGGTCCTTCAGGATGCTGGCGGCGCGCGGCGGCACAATCGCGGCCGGCACCAATCAGATTCAGCACAACATCATCGGCGAGCGCGTGCTCGGATTACCTAAGGGTTGATCGCGCAAGCAGACTTGCGGCAAAGCCGGATCAAGAGGAATGATCGCGTATGGATTTCAATTACACGCCTGAAGACGAAGCTTTCCGCGCCGAACTGCGCGCCTGGCTCGAAGCCAACAAGCACTTCGCTCCGGCACCAAGTAATATCCTCGCCAACGAAGGCGAGGGAGAGTGGGAAGCTCGGGTTCGATGGCACCAGAAACTGAATGAAGGCGGATGGGTCGCCGTCAACTGGCCCAAGCAGTACGGCGGACGCGGCGCCACCGTGATGCAGCGGCTCATCTACCGCGAGGAACTTTCGCGCCTCGGACTGAACGAACCGTTCATCGGCATGGGCATAAGCCTGCTCGGCCCGACCCTGATGCACTGGGGCACCGAGGAGCAGAAGCAGAAGCATCTACCGAAAATACTGAAGGGCGAAGAAATCTGGTGCCAAGGCTACTCCGAGCCGGGCGCCGGTTCCGATCTGGCCGGATTGCAGACTCGCGCGGTTGAAGACGGCGATGATTTCGTTGTCAACGGGCAGAAGGTGTGGACCTCGATGGCGCAGCATGCGGACATGATCTTTCTGCTCGTCCGCACCGACCCTTCGGCGCCCAAGCATAAAGGAATCAGCTACCTGCTGGTCGATATGCACAGTCCCGGCATCACCGTGCGTCCGCTCGTGCAGATCACCGGTGGCAAGGGCTTCAACGAAGTCTTCTTCGAAGATGTTCGCGTGCCGCGAAAGAATATCGTCGGCGAAAAGAACAACGGATGGCAGGTCGCGATGACCACCCTGATGTTCGAGCGCGGCGGCGGCGGCGGCGAAAACGCCCTCGGCGAAGTTCAAGAGCTGGTCGAGCTGGCCAAGCGGCTTCCACGCAACGGCGGCTCGGCGTGGGACGATTCGAGCGTGCGGCAAAAGGCGGCGGAGTTCGCTGCCGACGCGCTCGCGCTCAAGTACACTGGCTATCGGCAGTTGACTCGGCAGTTAAAGGGGATGCCGCCGGGGCCCGAAGGCTCGATGATGAAGCTGTGCAGCACTGAACTCGGGCTACGCATCGCGTTGTACGCGATGGAGTTGCTCGGACCTTATAGCCAGCTTGAGTTTGGCGCGCCATTCGCGGTGGACAAGGGCAAGTGGTCATTCCGGATGCTCGCGGCGCGCGGCCCAACGATCTATGCGGGAACCAACCAGATTCAACACAACATTATTGGAGAACGCGTCCTCGGTTTGCCTAAAGGATCATAAGAGCCACTAACTATAATCTGATACGATGCGGCGCGGGGCGATCTTCGGATCGCCCCGTTTCTTTTTACACCGCGCTGGTGTTCGCGCGAGGGGCGATCGCCAGCGCGATATCGCGCGCAAGGCGCGGAGCCTCTTCGGGCGCGAGCGCGGCGACTGTGGCGCGGATTCCAGGCGCAGAGCGAATTCTGAAGCGCTCACCCGCGCGCAACGCCCATTTCGATTCGAGGAGCATTTGGATCGCGCCCGATTCTTCCTGCACCGGAATCCATACGTTCAGGCCCGACCTCCCGTAAGCCTTGATACCAACCCTGGCGAGCGCGTCTATGACCGCGCGTCGGCGTTCGCGGTACGTATCAGCGGCGCGGCGGACCAGCTTCGCGATCTCGGGGTCGGACCACATCGCGGCCAGCGTCGCCTGCAAAATGTGACTAACCCATCGCGGCCCCAGGCGCTGCATTCCTTCGACCCGCGCGATCGTGAGCGCGTCTCCAGCCGCGATCGCGATCCGCAAATCTGGCCCGAGCGCCTTCGAGACCGACCGGATCACCGCCCACTTTTCGCGCCGCGGATCGATCGCGGAAGCCGCCGGCACGCCGGACACCGCGCCCGCGAAATCATCTTCGATCACCAGCATCTCAGGACGCCGCGCAAGAACCTCCGCCAGTTCGCGCGCGCGGCGGCGGTCGAAGGCCGCTCCGGTCGGATTCTGCGCGCGCGGCGTCAGAACGATCGCGTGCGCGCCGGCGCGCAGCGCACTGGCTATCGAGGCCGGAGTTGCGCCGAACTCATCCATCGCGATCGGCTCGGCTACGTAGCCCATAGCCGCGATCAGATCCAACGTGCCGCTGTAACTCGGATCTTCGACTCCGACGATATCGCCGGGGCGCAGGTGCGCCGCCAAGATTCGTTCAAGCGCGTCCATCGCACCGCTCAAGATCGCAATCGACTTGGCGCCGATCCCATCGGCCGCGAATTGCCGCG
>JAJZAG010000168.1 GCA_021799555.1 Deltaproteobacteria bacterium
TTCCCGACGGCGCGCTCGTGATGTCGCATCATCCGCAACGCGAAAACCCCGGCTGGGTCGCCACTTGGCGCAAACGCCACGGCGACGATTCCGGCGCAACCGGCCCCGCCGCCGCGAGTCGCGCATCCAAGCCCTCCGGCAAATGAGGCGGACCAGCGACCTCATTAGCGGGAGTCCAAGCCGGATGCTATTATCAGAACCCATGGAGCTCCCCGTAATCTTGACCCCGGGCGACGACGGTTATCTTGTGGCCGAATGCCCGGTGATTCCCGGCTGCATCAGCCAAGGGCTGACTCGCGAAGAAGCACTAGAAAATATTCGCGAGGCCATCGAGCTCTGTCTGGAGAATCAGGAATCCGAAGGTTGGCAATTACCCCCGAGTGCGAAATCGTGCGTCTCGCGGTCGCTGGATGATCGAAGATCCTAGCGCCTAGGATGCTGCGGGTGCCGGCCAATGCCGCAATCCGCATCACCTCCGGCCATATCGGGGCGCGCGTGTGTCCGCGCACTTGCGAAGCTCGGCTATCGTCAGGTTCGACAAAAAGGAAGCCACGTCCGTCTCGTCTGCGAGGGGCGAAATCCAATAACGGCTCCCCTGCATAACACGCTCGACAGAGGAACTCTGCGCAGCATAATTCGGACTACCGAAATCACGGTGGCGGAGTTTTCGGCGCTCCTGGATGAATAGCCGAAACTGATAGCATCTGACCCGAATCTCGCGCTTGTGCGAGGCTGTGCGAGCGCGGATAATTCTTCCCAAGGGAAGCAAAACCCGAAACCCGAACGAGGTGATGGTCGAGCTGATAGAACGCATCGGACGAGAGTAGCGCCAGGACTCGGATTGTAATGGCATTCCGAGTTGACGAGGTGGAAGCTTCATCGAAAGACTCGGCGGATGGCTTCCCGGTTCCACAACCGACAGGGGTGGACAAACCATGCGGGTGACCGCGTGACAAAACCTACCCCAAGTGGCAGGGCGTAGCACCCTGACGAGCAAATCAAACTCTCCCGCTTTTTGAGCATCTCCGTCGGGTACGCCCGTCGTCGCGGTGACGATGGGTAAAGGTTGCGTGATTCCCGAAACCGCCGCGCGATCGCGCGGCCACGCGCGCACCGGCATCAGTGAGCGCCTTGGTCGGGAGAAGCTAAATCATGTGCGGAATTATCGGTTACGTCGGAGCGTCGGAGGCGTGCCCAGTCCTAATCGACGGTCTCGCGCGGCTTGAATACCGCGGCTACGACTCGGCAGGCATCGCAACCGTCGTTCAAAACGGAAAACTCGAAATTCGCCGCGCCGCCGGCAAGCTTGATAATTTACGCGCCCGCCTGGCTGAGGCTCCGCTAGGCGGCACAATCGGAATCGGGCACACGCGATGGGCGACTCATGGCCGTCCGTCAGAGGAAAATGCCCACCCGCACAAGGCCGGACCGGTCGCTGTGATTCACAACGGGATTGTCGAAAACTATCTCGAGTTGCGCTCGGCGCTGCTCGAGCGCGGGCATCGGATGCGTTCGCAAACTGATACCGAGCTGATTTCGCACCTGATCGAAGAGCACATCAAGGCGGGCTGCGGCCTCACCGAGGCGGTTCGTCTCACGGTCGGCGAATTGCGCGGCTCGTTTTCGATCGTGGCGCTGTCGGAAACTGAGCCTGACAAACTGGTTGCGGCGAAGACCGCGACACCACTGGTTCTGGGCCTCGGCGACGGCGAGAATTTCGTCGCATCCGACATTCCCGCGATCTTGAGCCACACCCGCTCGACTGTCGTCCTCGACGATGGCGAAATAGCGGAAGTAACCGCCGACGGCGTGCGCATCATGACCTTCGCGGGCACGCCGGTTATTCGCCAGCCTCGACGGATCGAATGGGATGCGGTCGCCGCGACCAAAGGCGGCTTCAAGCATTACCTGCGCAAGGAGGTCAGCGAACAACCGCAGGCATGGATTGATACGCTGGCCGGCCGAGCGATCGCCGGATCGCCCGAGGTCCGCTTCGACGAGGATCTCTTGCCCTCAGGCGGACCGGAAACGATCGGACGAATCGTCATGGTCAGCGAGGGTGCGTCGTGGATCACGGCAAATATTGGAAAGTACTTGATCGAGGAGCTGACCGGAATTCCGGTTGAAGCCGACTTTGCTTCCGAGTTCCGCTATCGGCGCGCGCCGATCGATTCGCACACCCTGATGATAGCGATTTCGCAATCCGGTGAGACCGCCGACACTCTGGCCGCGATGGAAGAAGGGATGCGGCGCGGCGCGCACACGATCGCGCTGAGCAACACTCTTGATTCCTCGATCGCGCGGCGAGCGCACGCCCGGTTGTACACGCGATGCGGTCCCGAGATCAGCGTGACCACCACCAAGTGCTTCATCACGCAAATCGAGGCCTACTATCTGTTCGCGATACATCTGGCCGCGCGGATGGCGCGGCTCAGCGCGACGGGAGCTGGAGAGTTGCTCGCGCCAGCGTTCGCGATTCCGGCGCAAATTCAGAGGATCTTCGCGGTCGAGCCGCAAATCGAGCGAATCGCGCGTAGATTTGCCGCCGCACAC
Organism: Deltaproteobacteria bacterium; assembly: GCA_021799555.1. GTDB lineage: Bacteria > Desulfobacterota > Binatia > Binatales > Binataceae > JBARDN01. Next base: position 2,554 of record JAJZAG010000168.1, read on the forward strand.
GACTTCATTTACATCGGGCGCGGCATCAATTATCCGATCGCACTCGAAGGCGCGCTCAAACTCAAGGAAATTTCGTACGTCCACGCCGAAGGATTTCCAGCAGGCTTCATGAAGCACGGGCCAATCGCGCTGATCGACGAAACCGTCCCGGTCGTGGTCCTCATTCCGAATGACGACCTGTTCGGCAAGATGCTGTCGAACCTGCGCGAGGTCGAGTCGCGCGGCGGAAAAATTATCGCGGTGACCGATCGCTCAACTGACGAGTTGCGCGATGTCGCGAGCGAGGTAATCGAGCTTCCGGCAACCAACCGGATGCTGACGCCGGTCCTGATGACAATCCCGCTTCAGCTCCTCGCCTATTATGTGGCGGCCGAGCGCGGGACTGATATCGATCAACCTCGCAATCTCGCAAAGTCGGTAACCGTCGAATAGCACTCGGCTAACCGCGCACCGCGAATTACAGCGGCAGTCACAGATCAAGCGGGCCGCCGACCGGGTTTTCCCCGATCGGCGGCCCGCGTATCACGGTTCAATCAAGAGACCCACTCTACTGATTCGAATGTCCTCCTTCCGCTGCCTCCGCCATCGATTGGAAGGTGAAAAAATCGATTCCAACCGCGCCCATGTTGATGTACCAGCACTCGCGTTCAGGGCTATTGCGACTGGGCAGATAGCACATGCTTGCCACACCACCCTCCAAATCGGTCGAATTGGAACCGACGACGAACTCGCGCTTGAAGGGATAGATTGCGATTCGCGCGTCCGGTACCGGTCGATCGCGATAGGTCAGGAAGAACAGGTAATTCTGGAACAGTTCACCATGCTGGTCATAGGTGTCCACATAAGGTTCGAACCATACTTCCGAGTCTAGGTAGACAACGTTCTTGCCCTGCAGGGTGTTGACAACATTGTAGCGCGGCATCGCCTCGATCACGTACATGTGGCGAATTTCCCATGCCTCCGGACAGGCCGAGGCACCGCCGTCGGTTGCGCAGGTTATTTCTGGCGAATGCACCGCGTGAATAACAGCGAGCAAGTCTTTCTCACCAAGAAACTTGTAGTTATAGGCTTCCGTCTTGGGATTGAAGCCGGAATAGTGATCCGGATTCCACGCGCTCGCCACATCAGTTGAGGTGCTCAGAATCGCTTCATTCAAACGCCGCACGCGCCGCGCACCTACATCCCAAGTCCAGGAATCATCGCCCTTGTTCGGATCGCCATAACGAAAGCGGATCAATCCGGTTCCACGCTCCGCGGCAGGGGCGAGAATCGGGTAAAGCCCGAAGAGCCACATTCTGTTGGTTTTCTTGTAATCGGGATCGGTAGGCAGCGGCTGGACTTCGGTGCGCCCAACTTCAGAGTAGCCCGCATAATGGCCGACCATCGTGTCGTTAATGATCCATTGGCTTTTTCCTGGCCGCACGTTCTGCGCCTGACATTCAAAAAATCGCAGATCGTAGTCGTCACTGGTAATCGGCCGGAAGACGTTGTTCCAGACAAGCTTCTCAGCGATCTCCGGATCGTTAGGGTCGAGCAGCGGGAACGGTTGGCCGGCAACGTAGCCGACTACTGTGCGATGGTCAGCCGAGAGTCTCACCTGCGAAGAATATTTTTCGGTAGCGTCCTTGTACGGCGGCGGCCAATCGACCCGCCGGGTCGGAACGATTTGCATCGTCATGCCGTGCTGGACCTTCCAATACACTCCAGGAGACACGAGGTTCTTGACCTCGGATGCGTTCTGAGGGGTTATCATTTCTCCGGGTTTCACCCCGGCGAGCACTGGCCCAGGAACGACGGCGAATAGAATGATCAGGCTGCTGCCAAGCAATCCTGCAACGAACGATCGGGAACACATTTCAGAGACCTCCGCGAGCAAAAACTATTCATCAATTTTTATTTCAGGATCGTTTAGTTTTGCACGTGAAAAATTCTTATAATAACCAGCCGACATTAGAATTACTTAAATAGAATCGAGGCGTGCCGCTGCTGCCCAGGCTCAAAAGCAAGGCGGCGCGAAGCTTTGTCGCTCCGCACCGCCTTGCAGTCGTGCAGTTGTTGATTTCAGATCTTCGTCATGGTGCCGCGGCGACCATCGCCTTGACGGTGCAGAAGTCCTTATCGACCGCGCCCATATTGATATACCAGCATTCGCGCTCCGGCGTATGCTGCCCGGGCAGATAGCACATCGTCGAAATTCCGCCCTCCATGTCGATCCGATCGGCGCCGACCACGAACTCGCGCTTGAACGGATAAATCGCCACCCGCGCGTCGGGTACCGGACGGTCGCGGTACGCGAGCCAATAGACATTCGACCGCCAGAGCTGACCCCGTTGATCGTAGGTATCAACCAGAGGATCAAACCAGACTTCGCTGTCGATGTAGATCACCGAGCTCTTGTCGAGCGCGCCGCCGGCCTCCCCAAGGTCGCGCCGCGGCGTCGCCTGAATCACGTAGGTGTGGCGCATCTCCCAATTCTCGGGACACGCCGAGGCGCCGCCGTCCGTCGCGCATGTGACTTCGGGAGAGTGCTTGGCGTGAACGCACATCAGCATCTCCTTGTCGCCCAGAAACTTATAATTGTAGAACTCCGTCTTGGCGTTGAATCCCGAATAATGATCGGGATCAAACGTCTGCGTCCCGGTGGCCGAGCTCAAGATCGCTTCATTCAAGCGGCGCACCCGGCGCACGCCCGGATTCCAGGTCCAGGAGTCATCGCCACGCTTCGGATCCATGTAGCGATAGCGAATCAACCCGGTGCCGTAAGAGTCGGCCGGCGCAAGGATCGGGTACAGTGCAAAGACCCACATCCGGTTGGTTATCTTGAAATCAGGATCGGTCGGCAGCGGCTCGACTTCAGTGCGGCCCACCAGAGAATAACCGGCGTAGTGGCCGACCCAGATGTCGTTGATAATGCGCTGTGACTGGCCCGGACGAACGTACTGGATCTGGCAGTCGTAAAAGCGCAGATCGTAATCGTCCGAGGTGATCGGGCGGAACACGTTGTTCCACATGACCTTGTTGGCGACATTAGGATCATTCGAATCGATCAGCGGAAACGGTTGCCCCGCGACGTAACCGATCAGCGAACGGTGATCGCTGGTCAATCGGACCTGCGACGAGTATTTCTCGGTCGCGTCTTTATACGGTGGCGGCCAATCGATCCGTTGCGTCGGCACGATGTCCATCTGCATCCCATGCTGGGCCATGTAATAGACGCCCGGGCTGACAACATCCCTGATCGAGGCCGCGTTCTGCGGAGTGATCACTTCCCCCGGCTTGACGTTCGCGGCTGATGCGCGCGGTTGTGCCGCGAAGATCGCGAAAACCGCGAAAGCGCCAGCGAGCGATACTCTGGTTAACACCCGCTTAAACATCCAAGAAACCTCCTCCCTAAGGTGAAACATAATTTTCTCAGCACCAACAGATAACTTCCCTTCCAAGCAAGTGGAGTAGATTGTTCCAGAGCGCAAAGAATTGCACACGAATAATATTGAGCGCGCCGGGTAGCATTTCTAATCGAAATAGGAAGCTTTCACATTCACCGCACGACCGCCGGATCTATGCGATGGCGCCCAAGCAGCCCGAGCTTCGCGGTCAATTACCCGCTCGCGCTGAACCACCTCGCCTTGGATCCAGTTCCTGTTCATCGGAGCGTGGCTTTGCTCTACGCTTCCTCCGGGCCCCATCTCACGGTGACGCCCTTGCATGTCACTAGCGCTCGACGCGACCTGCTCGCACAGAAGACGTCCGCGCTACAATTCACGCCCCATGCGGGGCGCACGACAGGCAGCGCGCGAGCCTCGACAGCCGACCCCGCTGATCCAGTTACGCTTCCGTCAGCGCGGACACTTGCTTGTTCCAGGCCGCTTTCAACGACTGTGGAACCCCACGGCGCGCGAGCATTTCGAGCAGGCAGTTACTGAAAATCGCTCGACCGTGCTTACCGATCGTGGCCAGATTTGCGTGGATCCATGACCTCAGATCCAAGAAGTTCACTTCATGCCCCTGCGCGAAGTATTGATTCGCTTGAGCGATTGCGGTGGCGGCAACATCCCCCCGGCCGAGAAATAGGTAATCCTCGATGCCGCCTTGAACAATTTTCGTGTTAAAGATGGCGGTGACCCGAGCTTGGTCGATCGGACGCTCGGTGACCTCGATCACCATCAGCACGCCGCCATCGCGGGTAATGGTTATGTCGCCGCCGGCGCCAGAAGCAGCGTCCGCCACATTGATTCCCTGGACGGTTATTAGCCAGTCAGATTTGCCGAAATATTTCTTGAGGGCGGTGAACGTGGCCGCCGCCATCATCAATGGAAAACGGCCGCCGCTCGGCGTCGCAAGCAACCCGGCGACAAGACGATCGTATTGGCTCAAACTGAGACGTTGGATGCGAGCGAGCGGAATCTCAGCGGTCTCGCGCAGCTTGGCAAATCGCCAGAAAAGGTAGCCGAGAAACTGTTCGAATCCAGCATTGTCGATCGCTTGCCCGACGCAGGCAGGACATGCTCGCGAGAATTGAAAACTTAAAACGTGTGGTGCGCGGAGGGGGACTTGAACCCCCACGGCCTTTCGGCCACCAGCCCCTCAAACTGGCGTGTCTGCCGTTCCACCACCCGCGCCTCGGATGGGATTTGCGCGCCGCTATTTTTTCTGCGGCGCGGTAAGCGGCGCAACGGGCACCGGAGCTACGGGAAGCGGCGCCTTGGGTGCAGCCGACGACGGTAGCGACGATTTCACCGGCGCCGACGCGCCGGTAAAGATGCTGCCGGTCACCCGTTCAGTCGACGAATAGGCCAAAAAGATCGAGGTCGCGAAAAACGCCACCGCCAGCGCCCACGTCGTTTTGGTGAGCGCGTTGCCGGCCCCGCTGGCGCCAAAGACCGTCGAGCTCGACCCACCGAATACCGCGCCCACATCGGCGCCCTTGCCCTGCTGGAGCAGAATTATCACCACCAGCACGACGCACACGACGATGTGAATCGCAATTACTATCGATACGTACATCAGAAGTTAGTCCGCGACCGCTTAAACGCGGCCCGCGCGGATAATCCTCGCAAAGGAGTCAGCTTTCAAGCTTGCCCCGCCGACCAGAGCTCCGTCAATATCGGGCTTAGAGAGGAGCGAGTCAACATTGTCGGCGGTAACGCTGCCGCCATAAAGAATCCGGACCGCGTCGGCCGTTTCGCGTCCGTTGGCGACCGCGATTTCCGACCGGATTGCGCCATGAACGGTCTGTGCCTGCTCGGGCGTCGCGGTCCGTCCGGTGCCGATCGCCCATACCGGTTCGTAGGCAATTACGACGCGAGCGCATTCCTTTGCTCCTATTCCGGCCAGCCCAGCCTGCAACTGGCGCGTCACCACCGCGAGGGCGTGTCCGCCGTCGTGCTCCTCTTGGGTTTCGCCGACGCACAGAATCGGGGTCATACGATGGCGGAGCGCTGCGAGGACTTTGCGGTTAATCAGCTCGTCGGCCTCGTGAAAGATATGCCGGCGCTCGGAATGGCCCAGGATCACGTGGCTGACGCCGAACTGAAGGAGCATAGGCGGCGCGATCTCGCCGGTAAACGCGCCCTTGTCTTCATAGTGCATGTTCTGCGCGCCAAGGACGATTGAGGCTCCGGCGAGCGCCTGCGCGACGGCGGG
>JAJZAG010000169.1 GCA_021799555.1 Deltaproteobacteria bacterium
GGACGATGAACACACGCTGAAGTCGGGATTTTACGTCGGTGCATATAATACAACGGCGCACAGCTTCACCCAGACCTTTCCTGTCAACAATCAAGGAGTGCAGACCAGCGAAAAGCCCATTGGCCTGGCGAGCAACCTGACAGGACTCAACATGGTCTCTGGCGTGTATCTGCAAGATACCTGGCAGATAAGCAAGCGATTGACTGCGAATCTCGGCGTCCGCTTCGATAAATTGACGGGCTTTGCGACGGGCCAGCAACTCAGCCCCAGTGTAAATTTTGTATATAGAGCACGCGATAACTTGACCCTTCACGCGGGGTTTGCGCGCTACTTCCAAGTGCCCAATTTCTTCGCCCTTTCGCCCTCCGCGTTCTCTGCATTCGCGCACACGGCGGCCGGGTATAACTCCGTGGCGGGCGGAGCCTACCCCGGGCCTGAGCGAGATTGGTATTGGGATGTAGGGAGCATTTACCACCTCACACGACATCTTGTCTATCAGCATGACGACTATTTTCGAATCGACCGCAATTATCTCGATTATGGCTATTTTGGTTATGTTCCAATTGACATAGCGTTTAATTTTCAGCACGGGTACGGATGGGGTTCGGAGAATAGTCTAAGCTATAATCTGGACAGGCTAACCCTTCGGCTGAAAGTTACCGTGGGCGAGGAGCAGGATAAGGGGATAGCGACCGGTCAATACAATTTTGATAAACGCGAGCTGGCATTCATCAATTCGAACTATATTACACTTGACCACGAGCCGCTGCTGGAGATAAGTGGGGGCGCATCCTATCGGTTAGGACATTATCTCTTTAGCATTGATGGCATTTACGGCAGCGGTTACGTCGGCGGTTTCGCTAATACGCAGCAAGAACCCGCATGGTGGTGGCTCAACCTGGGGCTTCAACGGATGTTTCCGCTTCCCAGGCTCGGCAACGTCACGGACCGGATAGTGATACAGAACATATTTGACCGCACTAACCTCTTACGACCGGCAGCGGGAATCGGTATCTTCCAGGCGAACTACGCCCCGCGCCTGGCGGTGTATAACGCCATCACAGTGCCGATTCCTGCGTTATAGCGGATTCAGTCGAAACGTGCTTTACTGCCGCGCTTTCCAAAATTACCATCCGCGTGAAAGCCTGGGCGGTTACGAGAAATCAGTACGAGATAGACGCGCTCAGAGGATGCCGGTTGCGCGCCGAGTCGCAAGCGGCGGATCTCTGATCGAGACGCGAAACTCACCGATGGCCTTGATCCAGCCGAAGGCCGCCTCGACGTGCTCTCGGATCCACTGATTGACTGCATAGCCCGGATGCCGCAGCGTGTGCGCGTCGAAGGCCGAGCCGCACCGCCGGGCCTGGTTGTGCGCTGGAGGTAGCCCACTCAGGCCGGCCTCTTGGCGCTTGAAGCTCTTGCGCGAAGCCCACGCCTAGATCAGAGTCCCGTCCACCGTGAAGATTTCGTCGGAGAGATGGTCGAGTCCGCGCGCCTGTGTCACGACCGCCCGGAAGAACTCGTCTGCCGCACCATGCTTCAGCGGCCTCACGCGGTCGTGCGAAGGGGTCGATTGGTCGAAGCTCGTCTCATCGGCCGTCAAGTCCAGGAACCAGCGGAACAAGAAATTGTAGTCGAGTTGCTCGCGGAACCGCCGCTCGCTGCGCGCCGCATGCAACGCGATCAGCAACGACTCCTTCAGCAGCCGCTCGGGCGGAATCGACGGCCGCGTCACCGCGCTGTGCATCCGAAATCTGCTCGGAAGCACAATGGTTACAATTGCGTAGCAGTGCGGCTAAAACTACGATACTAAATTCAGAGAAAGCGTAAATCACTCAAAGCGTTGGAGGAGGAAGGGGCCCGGTGGCCCCACCGGTCTTCAAAACCGGCTTGGCGGCTAATATTGTCGCCGGAGGGTTCGACTCCCTCCCCCCTCCGCCAGGAACTTAGCGGCGCGTGGAGATCGAATGTATGCGGGAATTGATGCCGAGCGCGGAAAAAATCGGCGCGATGCTGAAGAGCCGCGGCGAGAGTGTCGCCGTCGCGGAATCGACCACGGGCGGATTGATCTCAGCCGCGATACTCGCGGTCGCGGGAGCGTCCGCATATTTTATCGGTGGTGGCGTCGTTTATACGCTCAAAGGACGCCGCGCGCTCGGGATACCCGACGACGATTTCAAGGGGTTCCGCTCGGTGACTGAGCAGTATTCGATGGCGCTGGCGCGCCGCGCGCGCGAGCGCTTTGGCGCGACTTGGACGGTTGCTGAAATCGGCGCGAGTGGTCCAACCGGAAACCGCTACGGTGATGCCGCCGGACATAGCTGCGTTGCGATCGCGGGACCGGTCGAGGCCTCGCTGACGATCGAGACCGGCAGCGCCGATCGCGTAGCCAACATGTACGCTTTTTCCGCGCGGGCCCTCGACCTGCTCGCACAAAGCATCGCCGCGGCTGCGCCGCCGGTCCGTGAGCACTAGCGGCGCGTCATGCCGCGGGTCCGAATAGCGACTCGAACGCGGCCATATTGCGCCAGGCAAGAAAAATCTCGAACGCCACCACGACGATTGCGAGCGGCAGGCCGCCCGGCGCAAGAAACAGATGAAAGAAAAATATATTCACGATGACCGGTGCGAGAATCAGCAGCGCGAGCGGAACGAAGATTCCCACCAGTAGCAGGACACCGCCGACCAGTTGCGTCGCGAAGAGCAGCGGGATCATGTAACCGGTCGCGAACAGCGCTCCGAAGAAATTCATCGCGGGCGTCGGCATCGGCGGATTTGGCAGAAAGTGCAGAAATCCGTTCAGCCCGAAAACGGTGAATATCAATCCGAGCAGGATTCTGATTACCAAGGCGGCTGTCTTCACGATTCCCTCCCTCGCCCTCTGAGATTCGGTATCGCTTCGAGCGCGAACGCTTACTTGCTAATCTTGCGCCACAGTACGCCGCAACCACGCGAGTATCTCATTCATCACTTCAGCGCGATTGATCTCGTTAAGCATTTCATGTCGGCCGTCAGGATAGAACTTCTCGACTACTTTCGTGATTCCAGCCGCGCGATAGCGCTCGCCGAGCGGACGCAGCCATTCGAGGTGATGATTGACGGGATCTTTATCGCCAGCGACTATGTAGATCGGCAGATCCTTGCGGATTCGAGCGATCTCGGCCGGATTGATTGTTCGCGCTCCTCCCGCGGCCATCGACGCGCGCGCCCGAGCATCGACTCCGAAGCCGCACAGGGGATCCGCGATGTACTTGTCAACCTCGGACGGATCGCGGCTCAGCCAGTCGAAGGGCGTGCGCGCGGGTTCGAAGTCTCGATTGAGCGCGGTCAGATCGGCGGGTTTTTCGGACTCCCCGGGCGAAACGTCCCGCACGGTAAGCCGGTCGAGGGACGCCGATCCGGAAAGGATGACTCCGGCGACGAGGTCGCTGTGATCGAGGATGTATTGTTGCGCGGCGAAGGAACCCATGCTGTGGCCGAACAGCACTATCGGAAGGCGCGGATATTCGGCGCGCGAGTAGTGCGTAAGTTGCACCATGTCGGCGACCAGGCCGTCCCATCCTGCGCGGCCGAAATTGCCGAGCAGTTCGCGCGAGGCGGCGGTGCGTCCGTGGCCGCGATGGTCGTTGGCATAAACGTGGAAGCCCGCGCCGTTGAGAAAGTTCGCGAAGTCGGTGTAGCGCAGCGTATGCTCACCCATTCCGTGCGCGATCTGAACGATACCCACGGCGCCGTCTGGCGCGAGCCATCGGTAGCACGCGAGATCGATTCCGTCGGCTTCGCTGCGCAGCCGGAAGTCATGACGAGTCATGCGTCTATGGATACCGCGAATCGTGCGGCGCGGCCATAGCTTCGGGGCATGGACGATCGCTCTGATTTCAGCGACAAATGTGCGATGGCTCGTCTGCGCGATATTCTGATCGAGCGTCCACGAATCCTGTTCGTCGGGATCAATCCGAGTCCGCGTTCGGAATCGAGCGGACATCATTTTGCCGGGCCGGGAAACCCGTTCTGGCGCCTGATGCACGCGTCCGGTTTGATCCCCGCCGCGCTGACTCACGAAGAGGACCATCGACTCGCAGAGTTCGGTCTGGCGATCACGAACGTATGCGCTCGCGCGACGCGCGCCGCCTCGGAACTCAAGCGCGAAGAGCTTGATCGCGGCGAGCGCGCGGTTACCCGCAAGATCCGAAAGGTGAAGCCGCGCGTGGTCGCCTTTGTCGGAGTGAGCATCTACCGGCGTTATGTCGGTCCTTCCGCGACTCCCGGCGCGGGCGTGAAGCCGGAAACGATCGACGGCGCGCGTGTCTTTGCGCTGCCTAATCCGAGCGGTCTCAACGCGAGCTTTCCGGGCTTCAAGGACAAGCTGGTCTGGTTCGAGGCGCTACGAAAATTCTCGGATCAGTTGGAAGCAGAAATCAACCACGCGGCCGCAAAACCATCTGGGTCTGCGTTACGATCGCGCAAAGCTTCCCGCTCTCGAGGCTGATCTTCGTCTGCCAGACCATCGTGCTTTTCCCTCGATGAATTGGCGTGCACTCGCCAATCACTTTGTTGCCGACCGGCGCGGCGGCGATGAAGTTGGTTTTAGATTCTAGCGTCGTCGTGCCTGCGCCGCTTGGCAGGTTGATCACCGTCGCCCACGCGCCGAGAGTGTCGGCGAAAGCCATAATCGCTCCGCCATGCAGGATTGCGGGCACGGTGCAAAGCTCGGGCCGCACGACCATCTCCCCCGTGACGCGATCGAGCTCGGCTGTAAGGAAGCGGATTCCCAACAACTCGGCGAGCGGGTTGTGCCTGTCTTCAAGCATCTTGAGGTAGTCCATTAACTTCTCCTTGCGGGGCCGCGGGGAATAGCCGCCCCGAGACCGCTGGATATCATCTCCGGACCCCGCACGCATGGAAATGTGAGGTAATGGACGGAGCGAGGAGGACCTTCCGCTAATTTTGCCGCGTTGCCTCAGGACGTTTTGGCGTGTCCGGTCTGGCTAATCGCTCGAGCGCGATCTATAAGCAAGTGGAGCAGGCCGCAACCTCAGCTACCTGATGGAGCATCAGCGATGATATCACGCAAGCAACGCCTTCCGTTTCGCGATCTGAATACCCTGACCGGAGTGGATCGCGAAACTGCAGCTAAAAACCAAGTCAACGGCCAGGTCATCAACATCTTCCGCGTCCTGATGAATCACCCCAACCTTGCCCGGCGTTGGTCAGTGTTTGGCTCGCATGTATTGGCAAAATCGACGCTTTCGCCGCGCGACCGCGAGCTCGCCATCCTGCGCATCGGATGGCTAAATCAGGCGCCCTACGAATGGGAGCAGCACGTGATTATCGGCAAGCGCTCGGGACTTTCCGATGCCGAGATTGAGCGGATCAAGAGCGGACCCAAAGCGGGATGGAACCGGCATGAAGGCGCGGTACTCCAGGCCGCCGACGACCTGTTCGAGAATTCGGTTGTCTCGGACGAGACCTGGAAAACGCTGTTGGAGACGTACAACACTGAGCAAATGATGGATCTGGTGTTCGCGATCGGGCAGTACAACCTGGTGTCGTGGGCGCTCAACAGCTTCGGCGTTCCGCTCGACGATTTCCTGCCCGGCGCGCAGAAGTGATCGAAGCTCGCCGGCGCGCGATTCATTAGACGAACGAAGGGCGGCGCGCCGGCGCCGCCCTTCACGTTTCGTTTAACTCGTAGGGTAAAAGCTCAGGCGGCTTCGGCCCTGACTCCGTTGAGCTTCTTGAGCTCAGGCATGACTTCGGCCGCGAACAGACGCAGGCTCTTTTCTGCATCGTCGATCGGCATGCCCGCGTAACTGAAGACGCCGGTGTAGGTGTCGGCGCCGACGCGTTTGCGGATTTCGTCGATCTTGCTCAAGCAGTCGTCGGGCGTGCCCCATACCTGCAGGTTGAGGAAGTACTCGATCGATGCGTCTTTGTTCCCGCCTTGCAGATTCTTGGCCATCTGCTCGTAATACTCGTAGCCCTTCGCCTTGCCGAAGTGGTCGCTCGCCATCTCGTAATGGCGCAGCGCCGTCTGCCAGTAGCCGCCGATATACTTGACCGCCATTTCCCTGGCGCGCTCGCGGCTCTTGTCGCAGAAGGTCCATCCCGCCGCGATCGTCGGCAGCGGCTCGCCGCCGTTAACCTGTTTGTAGATCGTGCGGTACTCGGCCAACTCCTGCGCGACGGCTTCCCACGGCTTCTGCGGAATAATCAGGATGCCGATTCCGAGCTTCGCCATGATTCGCGATGACTCGGGCGACACCGCCGCCGCGTAGGTGCGGCCCTTGAATGACTTGAACGGCTTGGGACGGATATCGCGGCGCGGCTGTTTGAGATACTTGCCGTCGAATTCCATATAGCCGCGTTCGAGCGCCTCGAGAATCGCCGTCGAGTACTCGACAAAGCGCTCGCGCGATTCGCCCATCTCAAGCCGGAAGCCGTCGTACTCGATTCGCGCCAGTCCGCGCCCGAGTCCAAGGATCATGCGGCCGTTCGATTGATGGTCCACCACCGAGACTTGTTCGGCGACGCGTATCGGATCGTGCCACGGCACCACAACGACCATCGAGCCGAGCTGAACCTTCGTGGTCCGGCCCGCGTAGTAGCTCAGGAACTGGAGCACGTCGGGGCACATCGTGTAATCGTCAAAGTGATGCTCGACGCTCCAGATCGAGTCGAATCCGAGCGGCTCGTAAAGGTCGCCGAGCCGCAGGTCGTCGCGATACACGTCGTAATCCGAGCGGGCGTTAAACGGGTTTTGGAAAATTATCGCGCCACCGACTTTCATGCGTATGCCTCCGGGCGCGTGCGCGCCGTGGAATTTCGCGCCGGAAGAACCGGCTTGGAAAGCTGCTACCATGTCGTGCGCGGGATTGCAAAGCCGCAAACTAAACGGTTGGTATGGGGTTTTTCGCGCTGCCCGCCGCTTGCCTCGGACGCGCCCGCGCGCGATTACTACCGCAGCATCGCACAGGAGCCGGTAATGCGAAGAGAGATATTCAGCGAAGAACACGAGCTCTTCCGCGCGCAGGTACGCCGCTTGGTCGAAAACGAAATCGCACCCAAAGTCGCCGAATGGAATCGCGCCGGTATCAGCGACCGCGAGTCGTGGCGCAAGCTCGGCGCGGCAGGCTTCCTCGGCGCCAACGCCCCGGCAGAGTTCGGCGGCGCCGGCGCCGACTTCCTTTACGACGCGATCGTGATCGAAGAACTCGCCCGCGTGCGCGCGCACGGACTGATGATGGGTCTGCATTCGGATATCTGCATGCCATACATCTCCACTTACGGCAGCGCCGAACAAAAACGTCGCTACCTGCCCGGCGCGATCGCGGGCGAAGTGATCCTCGCGATCGCGATGACCGAGCCCGGCACCGGTTCCGACCTCGCCGCAGTGCGCACCACCGCGCGGCGCGACGGCGACCACTACGTAATCAACGGATCGAAGATTTTCATCTCCAACGGTCAGCTCGCCGACCTCGTGATCGTCGTAGCCAAGACCAATCCCGACGCCAAGCCGTCCCATCGCGGCATCAGCCTGCTCCTCGTCGAAGGCAACGCGCCCGGCTTCGTGCGCGGGCGCAAACTCGATAAGCTCGGCCTCAAAGGCCAGGACACCAGCGAGCTGTTCTTCGAGGATTGTCGCGTGCCCGCCACCAACCTGCTCGGCAAGGAGGGGGAGGGCTTCAAGATGCTGATGGAAAAGCTCCAGCAGGAGCGGCTGGTAGCCGCGATCGGCGCGATCGAAAGCTCGCGGCGATGCCTCGACGACACTATCGCCTATACAAAGCAGCGCAAAGCCTTCGGCCAGCCGATCGCGGGCTTCCAGAATACTCAGTTCAAGCTTGCCGAGATGGAAACCGAGATCGAAATCGGACGCGTATTCGTCGATCGTCTGATCGCGGCGCACGTGCGCGGCGAGGACCTCGTCACCGAAGTCAGCATGGCGAAGTGGTGGACCACCGACCTGATGAAGCGCGTGACGAGCAGTTGCCTGCAGCTCTTCGGTGGCTACGGCTTCATGATGGAGTATCCGGTTGCAACCGACTATGCCGACGCCGCCGTGCAGACCATCTACGCCGGCACCAACGAAATCATGAAGGTGATAATCGCCCGCCGGATGGGCCTCGACCCGCGCGCCTAGCGCGCGGCGGATAGTCGCGGTCACTGCGCGCCG
>JAJZAG010000170.1 GCA_021799555.1 Deltaproteobacteria bacterium
GAGCGGAAGCTTACCAATCGGCTGCTCGGCGCCGCGCTCAGGCGCGGGCTGTTTTTCTATCCCTCGTCCGGGATGGCAGGTAAGGCGGGCGGTGATGCGATGATGCTGACGCCGCCGTTCGTTATAACCGAAGCCGAGATTGAGTTCCTGGTGCTCACCGCGCGTGAGGCGCTCGACGAGCTTAAAGCGAGCCTGTGATCGAGATGCGGACAGGGTTGAATTATGCACACGCGCCGACGCGTCCCGCCCTACGTCGCGCGCGTATCGAGACAATTCTTACGGAGACAATGATTAATGGCCGATAGCATCATCGGGCCCACCTCACATTACTTTTATTCGCAACGGCTTAAGCTCCATTACGTCGATTGGGGCAACACCGACAAGCCGCTGATGGTGATGGTGCATGGCGGGCGCGATCACTGCCGCAACTGGGACTGGGTGGCGCTCGACCTGCGCAAACATTATCACGTGATCGCACCCGATCTGCGTGGGCATGGAGATTCCGACTGGGCGGTCGGCGGCAGCTACTCGATGATTGATTACGTTCTCGATCTCGCGCAGCTCATGAAAGCAGTTGCAGCCGAACCGGCCACTCTGCTCGGGCATTCGCTCGGCGGCAGCATCGTGCTCCAGTACACGGGTGTGTTTCCGGACCGGGTGAAGAAAGTCGTTTCGATCGAAGGGATGGGGCCGCCGCCGGGGATGATCAAGGAGACGCCCGCATACGAACGGATGCGGACCTGGATCGCTCAAATGCGCGATCTTTCGAATCGCAAGGTGCGCGAGTATTCATCAATCGCCGAGGCGTTGGAGCGGATGCGCGCGGCGAATCCCCATCTGAGCGAAGAGCAGGCGCGCCATCTGACGGTCTGGGGAGTGCGCCGGAACGAGAACGGGACGTACTCGTGGAAATTCGATAACTACGTGCACGCGACGTCGCCGTACATGTTTAACACGCGCGACGCACGCGAAATCTGGGAGCGAATCACTTGCCCGACTTTTTTGATTCGCGGCTCTGAGTCGTGGGCGGGCGACTGGGTGAAAGATGGCAGGTTTTCCGCATTCAAAAGCGCGCAGACGGTGACGATCCAGAAGGCGGGCCATTGGGTCCATCATGACCAGCTCGGGGAGTTCCTGAGCCAGGTGCACCGATTTTTAGAGATTTGAGTCAGCGCTTGCGCGGAGCAGAGGGATGGCGCGCCATTGATCGACGGCGGCGCCGATATGCGACACCGATGAGAGATCTGCCATGAAGTCGCCTGATTTGGGGTTGCGCAGCGATCAGTTCGAGTACGTTGAGCTGATTCTCCTGGCAGTCCTGGTAGGCGTCTTCGGCGCACTCGGCAATCTCGGCTTCCGTGCATTGATCGGATTCTTCACCTGGCTGTTCCGGCATCTCGAATGGAACCTGCTCGGAATCGAGCGCGGCGGACTATTCCGCACGCTTACTCCGATCGTCCTGCTCTCGGGCGGTGCGGCGATGATCCTGCTCGATTGGCTGTTTCCCGGTGACGTGCTCGGCTACGGATTTCCGAATTTTCTTGAACAAGTCAACCTGGGCAACGCACGGATCAAACGCCGCTGGATTGTGCTGAAGGGATTGGGCGCTGCGGTCTCGCTCGGATCGGGCGCTTCGGTGGGACGTGAAGGGCCGATCGCGCAGATCGGCGGAGCGATTGGATCGGCAGTGGCCCAATTACGGGGATTGTCGCCCGATCGTGCCAAGGTGCTGGTTGGGGCGGGCGCCGGCGCGGGGATTGCCACCACGTTCAACGCGCCGATCGGCGGCTTGATGTTCGCGCTCGAGATCGTACTGCTCGGCCAGGCCGAGACCGCCAACCTCGCGCTGTTGATCATCTCGACCTTCACGGCGGTGGTAACTTCGCGTGTGATCTTGGGCAACGAGTCGGTGTTTCACGTGCCGCTCTTCGTGCTCAAGAGCTATTGGGAGATGGCGACGTACGCGCTGATGGGGGCGACGCTCGGTGCGCTCGGGGCGAGCTATATCCGCGTGTTCAATTCGACGGCGGCGTACTTCCGCCGGATGGATCTGCCGGCCTGGCAGAAGCTGGGAATTGGCCTTTCGATCGTTGGCGCAATTGCTATCGCGCTGCCCGAAAACCTCGCCGACGGCTATCCGGTGATCAACCGCGCGATGGCGGGTGAGTACGGACTGGCGATGCTGCTCGTGCTGTGCGCGGCGAAATATGCGGCCTCGTCGCTGTCGCTCGGTTCCGGCGCGCCGGGAGGAGTGTTCGGCCCGATTTTCTTCATCGGCACGATGGCGGGCGGCGCGTTTCAAAGAATCTCGGCGGTTTTTCTCGCGAATCTGACCGGTCCGCGCGGCTCGTACGCCTTGGTCGGATTGGGCGCTTTTCTGGCCGGGACGACCCACGCGCCGTTGACGGCGCTGTTCCTCCTCTTCGAGATGACTGGGGATTTTACGATCGCCTTGCCCGCGATGATCGCGGCGGTGACCGCGCTGGTGGTCGCGCGCGCGATCGAGACCGAATCGATCGACACCTACCGCCTCGCGCGCGAGGGCAAGACATTGCAGATCTCGCAGGAGCGGCTCGCGCTCACTCAAATTCCGGTGGGCGCCGTGATGACCAAAGAAGTAACAGTGGTGAGCGCGAACGCGCGGCTTAGCGATGTGCTGCATATCGCCGGACAGACTCCCCAATCAACATTGCCAGTGGTAGGCGCAAACGGCGAACTGGTTGGCCTTATCGTAACGCGCGATTTGTTGGCGTTGCTGAGCGGCGGCACCGAGCTTGGTCCGCTGGTGAATGCTTTCGATATCGCGCAGCCGCATTGCCCCAGGGCTACCGCCGATCAGAACCTCGATGTCGCAAGCCAGCTCATGGAGCAGGAACGACTCGACGAAATTCCGGTCGTCGACACCGCGCACAGCGGGCGCTTCCTTGGGATGGTGACGCGGCAGCAAATTGCGCAGGCGCTCAATCGGGTTTCCGTTTCGCTTTCGGCGCTGGCGACGCGCGACCAGAACATCTATTGGGCGACCGGCTATCGGGTGATGCGCCTCGAAATTCCCGAAGCTTCATCCGGTACTACAGTGCGGGCACTCGACGCCCGCGCGCGCTTTGGCGTGACAATTCTTGCGCTGCAGAGCGGCGATGATCCCGAGGCTGGATTCGTTCCGGTCGGCCCCGACCGGCGCCTGAAAGCGGGCGACTTGATTGTCGCAGCGGGCCGTCCTGCCGATATCAGGCGCTTCGAGCGCGCGCTCGCCGTCGGTGACACCGCGGCGGCCGCCTCAAGCGCCGGTCAGGCCGCTCCAGAACCAGGGAAATCGTAGGGCAGTGCGCGCCCAGCGCGAATCTCCACGCACAACTCGGCGACGCTTGTCACTTCGCGTTCGAGTTCGGTCGCGCAGGTAAGAAACCACTTGGCGCTCGAAAAGTGCGCATCGCTACCGCCGACCGCCGTTAGGCCGAGCTTGCGCGCCGCGTCGGAAGCGCGTTCGTTTTCGATTGTGGAATTCTGGCCATTCAGCACCTCGATAGCACCGAGTGCGGCGCCATGTCGCGCGAGCAACGCGTCGAGCCGCGTGCCGTAACCGGAATCGCGGAACGGATGGGCCGGAATCGCAACGCCGCCTTCGTGATGAATCACGTCGATCAGGTGCTCGCTCTTAAGCATCCGCCCCGTCAGATCAAAGCGCCGCGTCACCTCGTGATTGACGCCAAAAAGCAGCAGATGGCCGAGGTCGGTGTCCGCCTCGATGCCGACGAAAACCCGGATTCCGAATCGCTCGGAGAGTTCCGCGTATTCGCGCTCGAGCTGCGGATCGGTGGGGAACAGTCGATGCTCGGTGAAACAGATCGCGCCAAGCGGTGCGCCGGATTGCCTCGCAAATTCAAGGTACTGAGCGGCTGTCGCTCGCGAGTCGGCAGACAGACAGGTGTGAACATGAAGGTCGACAATCATGGTAGCTCCGGCGCGAAAGTCTTACGAAGTTGGCGCACCGCTTCAAGCGTCATGACGCGCTCACGGGATGTTGAAGGCGTCGCGTGTTTGCAGGTGATCGACGATCGACACGATGCCCGTCACGCGCAAGACCGTCCATCGAATATTGGCGCGATCCCATTCGTTTGGAACCGTTCCCCACAGGATCAGAGTGTCGTCTTCGAGCTTGAACTGCACGTCCTTGTAACCCTCGGCGTCGAGCTCGCGCCGGAGCAAATTTAGTTGTGCCGGCGAAACGCCGCCGCCGAAATCGGGAATCGGCATCGGATTCATTTCAGGTGCGGGTTCCGCAGGCGGCGTTGTCAGATGCGCGATCATCGAGGTCAGTGCGAACGCTCCGCCGAACAACACCGCCAAAATCACGAAATAGAATCTCGGATTATGCGAGCGCCAGCGCCGCCGCCAATATGTGCCGGGCGCGGGAGCGGTTCCCGGCAGCGGTGCTGGGCCGGGGAAATCCCCTAGCACCACCGTGCGTGCCTCGGCCGCCGCACGGTCCGATGCAGCCTCGATTCGCAGCGGCGCCGCGCAAAACGAACAGAATCGCGAGTCTCCAGGAACCTCGCGGCCACAGCGCGAACAGCGAACCGCCGCAAGCTCGGAGAGCATCGTCGGCGCCGAAGGCGCGGACGCCCGCGCACTGCCGCTCGCATCACCTAGGGGCAGCCGCATCTGCGCCCGCGACGGAGTCGCAGGTCCCGGCGATGCCTGCGTTGCACCGGTCGATACGTTCGCGCCTGATTTTATTGACGCCAGCCGCGCGCGGAATTCGCCCACGTCCTGCGGGCGGAGCGCGACATCGTAGTTGAGCGTCTGGTCGATAAGGCCAGCCAGGTCGGGGTTCACGCCGGGTGCGGCGCTGCGTAATGGCGGAAAGCTGAAGGGAGGCTCAGCGGCGGGGTCGCGGCCCGAAATTGCATGATGCATCGTCGCCGCCAGCGCGTAGAGATCGGAACGGAACTCTACACGGCCACGGTACTGTTCCGGCGGCGCGTAGCCTTGCGTCCCGATCATCGTCGCGTTCTGCATCGGGAGAAAATGGCGCGCTATTCCGAAGTCAATCAGCTTGACCTGCCCGTTGGCCGTCAGCATCACGTTCGACGGCTTAAGGTCGCGATAGATTACGGGGGTCGGTAGTCCGTGCAAGTAGGCGAGCGTATCGCAAATCTGGAGGGCGATATCGATCACTTCGCTCTCGGCGAGCTTGCCGCCCGCGTGGCGCAGGCGATCTTCGACGGTAGCGCCTTCGATATATTCCATCACCAGGTAATGGCGGTTCTCTTCACTGAAGCGATCGAAGACACGGGGAATGTGCTCGTTGCTGAGCGTCGCGAGCATGTCGGCTTCGCGCTGGAACGCCGCGACGGCAGCCTGTTGCTTGTCAGGGCTGGTGAAGGAATCGACCATCTCGGCCAGCGCGCAGGGGCGGGAGGCGAGACGGAGGTCTTCGGCGAGGTAGACCATCTTCATCCCGCCGCCGCCGAGAGGGCGTATCACGCGGTAGCGTCCGCCAATGATAGTGTTTTCCGCGATCATCGCGATCCGAAGGCGGTCCTTATTACTCGCGCGGATCAGCGCTCGCGCGCGTCCGCTGGGTCAGCGGTGGAGCGCCAAAGCGGTCGTCCTGCAGCGCCCCCTTAAGAGCGGCATTGACGGCGCATATCAGATGCATCAGCAGCCCGATCGGACCCATCGTGTACGCAATGCTGACGACAAAGAACCAGATCACGCCACGCCCAACGCGGCCTTTATAAATGTGACCGAGGCCAGGAATCACACTCAGCACAAAGGCGACCGCGGGGTTAAATCCCGGATCGCGCATGAAGATCCGCGTGCCGGCGAGCGGCGCGCCGCAGTTCTTACAGTATTCCGCGCCCGCGACGACGATCGGATGGCCGCATCGCGAGCAGAAGCGCGGCTGCTCGATTTGCGGATCAGGCACGGAAAATAAACGGCGCCTGCCCAATCCGGATCGCCGCGCCGTCGGCGAGCGGTGAGGTGGTGATCTGCCGGTTGTCCACGAACGTTCCGTTTTGGCTGCCAAGGTCTTTTAGTTCGAAGTGCCCGCCCGCTGCGGTGATTTCTGCATGATGCCGCGAGACCGACGAGTGGTTGACGACAATATCGTTGTCGAGCGCGCGGCCCAGCCGCGTAGCGCCGTCGGGACGCAGCGGAAAAACCTGTCCAGACGAATCCTCGAGCGCAGGCACTCCGCGGTGCGCGCTCTGACCGGGAGCAGGCGCCGCTGCTCCGAGCGTGGCGCCTGAAACCCGCCCCGCAGCGGTCGCCGAGGAAGCCGCGCCCTGGCGCAGATGAAACATCAACTCATAACCGCCAACCTTTATCCGATCGCCGTCGCGCAGATCCGCGCTTTCGACACGATGACCGTTGACGAAGGTGCCTTCCTGAACGGCCAGACTCTTGATCGCGAAATCAGAACCGTGGCGCTCGATCACGGCGTGGCGTTGCTGTACGCCGGGATCGCCGAACAGGCCGATTGGATTTTCTTCGGCGCGGCCGAGCGTGGCGCGCGCGCCTTCGATTCGGAATTGCCGCCCGCGCAGCCGTCCTTGCTCGACGGTCAGCCACGCCATCTTGGTCAGCTCCTGCACGAGGCCGATGAACAGGCCGATAAAAAATCCGATCAGCGAAAGCCCGATCAGGCGCGACCAAAAGCCGCCGCCAGTAATCTGGTTGATCGGATCGAACAGGAATCCGCCGGCGAAGCCGCCGATGAATCCACCGAGCGCGCCTTTAGCGATATTTGGTATCGAGAGCGTCGCGAGTCCCACGCCTGCGCCAAGGCTCGCGCCCATTATTACCCAGCTGAAGACGCGGCCAAGAAACAGAAAGAAGCTCGAACCCGCATGCCCGAGGCTCCATCCGCCCGCGCTTAGCATCACGCTGAAGACGTAGTTGGAAACGTAATCGGCAGGGAGGGCGAGCAACAGGCATACTATGAAGCCGCGAATCAGGTTATTGCGTGTGGTCGTCGTCCATTCGATCTGCTGAGCACCAACCGCAAGGATGAATCCGCCGATCAGTCCCGAAAGGATCGCCATCGACGCGTACGACATCGCGGCGTCAAAGCTCGATATCCGCTCGGTCAGGTTATGGCCGTGGCTGGCGATCTCGACCGGAAGCCATCCGAGCGCGCCGCCGAGCAGGCCTGCGATCGCCTTGTTGAAGAGTTCGCGACGATTGATGGAGCTGTTCATTCGGGGAAGATCCTCGCCGTAATCGCAATTCTCATAAAGCCCAGGGCCCAACCAATACCCTAATCATAATAGCCCGCCGACCGGGCCCGTAAAATCCACGCACCAAGTGCCGCGCGGCTCGCCAGCCGCGGTGGCGAACCAATCTCACGGCCGCACAGGCGTGGCTTTCCCGGATGGAGTTGCGGACCCGCGGGCTGGCGCGGCATCATCCTACAGAACCTTTCATGTGCCAATGGAGCGCCGATGGAGTCAGAGAGTCTCGTTGCGGAAAAATTTGGTCCCCTGCAGGGAGTGAAAATCGTTTCGACCGGAACTTTGATTGCGCAGCCGTTCGCTGCCGAACTCGCCGCCGAAATGGGCGCCGAGGTAATTCAGATCGAGCGCCCGGGCGCGGGGGACACCGGATGGCGCAATATCGGCGTCAGGCTCGCCACGCGCGACGGCAGCCCTCCGATCGCAACTACATGGGTGCAGGAGCGCCGCAACGTTTTTTGCATCACGCTCGATCTCGCGAAGCCGCGCGGCCGCGAAATTTTTCTCAAGCTCACCGCGCGCGCCGATATCTGGATGGAAAGCTCGAAGCCCGGCACCTATCCGAAGTGGAATCTCGATGACGACACGGTCTGGAAGCTCAACCCAAAGCTGGTCATCACGCACGTCAGCGGATTCGGCCAGACCGGCGATCCAGATTACGTCACACGCGCCTCCTACGACATAGTCGGACAGGCCGCCGGTGGAATGATGTACCAGACAGGGTTTCCCGACCCGACTCCACCCACCCGCGCCGCTCCGTGGACGGGCGACTATATCACGGCGCTGTTTACGTTATGGTCGTCGCTGGCGGGGCTGACCTATGCGCGCTCGACCGGCAAGGGGCAAGCGATCGACGTTGCGCAATATGAGGCGATTCACAAAACGCTCGGCGGCACGATGCTCGAGTATTTTCAGGCGGGGATCGTGC
>JAJZAG010000171.1 GCA_021799555.1 Deltaproteobacteria bacterium
GTCCGCAGGCACCGGATTCGTCCGCAATTCGCGCCGCCCCAAAAAGCGCCGCGCATGCTCCGATAACCCCCGCGCCAGCGGGGATCGTTTCGCTCCGCAACTGCCGAAC
Organism: Deltaproteobacteria bacterium; assembly: GCA_021799555.1. GTDB lineage: Bacteria > Desulfobacterota > Binatia > Binatales > Binataceae > JBARDN01. The sequence goes on from JAJZAG010000171.1 coordinate 110, forward strand.
CACCGCTTGTGCGTGCCCCTTCCACAACCCGATTATCGCACGAATTTTCCCGCGCCATAAGGCTGAACTGTTCAGCCATGAACAAACGTGGCTATGGATCGCTCTCGCTCCACGCCCCCAATGGTTTTAGCGCTTGAGTTAAAGTATTACTTGAACTCCCCGCAGGTCACGTTCCGCCCGTTGTGCGCAGCTTCTCTAGCGGCCCAACCACGGGCATAGGAGCATCGCGCCGCCGCGGTGTAAGAGAGTCGCGATTGCGGGGAGCCATCTCTCGGGCACGCCCAAGACGGTCGCCATCAGAGACTCGGCGAATGCGCCCTCCGCCGACGGAGCAAGCAGCCTGCGCAGCGACGACAGCGGGTCGCGCGGAGCGTAGGTTATCATCTGATGCGGCTGGTCTGCCGGAATATGGGCGTGCTCGCGGGCAATCGCGACCGCGCGCGCAAAGCCGCCAAGATCATCGACGAGGCCGCGCTGTTTGGCGGCGATTCCGCTCCATACGCGTCCTTTGGCGAGGGCCTCGGCCTGATCGGAGCCGAGGCGGCGGCCGACGGCGACTTTGGCGGTGAAATTGCCGTAAACTTCGCCGATAGCGGTGTTTATTTGCGCAAGCTCTTCGTCGGTCATCGGCCGCGCGAATGACATCGCGTCGCTGCGCGGATCGCTCTTGGCGAAGTCGAAGCGGACCCCGAGCCGGGTCATCAATTGCGAGAAATCGAATTTCGCGAAGATCACGCCGATCGATCCCGTGATCGTCGCGGGTTCAGCCACGATCGCGTCGGCGCCCATCGCGACGTAATAGCCGCCCGATCCCGCCACGTCGCCCATCGACACGATGACAGGTTTGCCGCGGCCCTGCGCTTCGCGGACGGCGCGCCAAACCATGTCGGCGCCGACCGCGGAGCCGCCGGGCGAGTTGACGCGGAACACGATCGCGCGGACGGATTCATCGCGCGAGGCGCGGTCGAAGAGTTCGGCGGTGGTCTCGCCGGAGATAAATTCGCCGCCGAGGCGCGCGGACCCCGAAATCACCGGCCCCACGCCGGCGATCATCGCGATTCGCGGGCAGCCGGGGCGCTCACGCGCATAGGCGGCGTGGCGCAAGTAGCGGGCAAAACTGACAAAGCATTTACGCTTGGCGTCGGGGTCGAACGCGGCGCGCAGGTCTTCGATATAGCCTTCACGATCCACCAGCCGCGCCTGGACCGCCGCGTTGACACCGATGAAGCCGGTGGAGGCAAGTTCTCGTGCGCGTTCAAGCGGGATTTTGCGCGCGTCGGCGATCGCGCCCGCGATAATCCCGATCCAGTCGCCGATGATCGCCTCCAGGCTTTCGCGCACTTCCTGCGACATCGCATCGCGGCTGAACATCTCGCCGGCGCTCTTGTATTCCTTCCATTGCAGGGTCTGCGCGCGCACGCCGGCCTTGTCGAGCGCATCGCGCAGGAAAGGATTTCCGATCGCCACGCCCAGCATCGTGAGCATCACATCCGGATTCGCGACAATCTCGCCCGCGCCCGCCGCGACGAGGTAGTCGCGAATCGAGGGCGAGTCGCCGCACAGCAGCGCAACGACGCGTTTGCCGCTCATTACGATTGTGCGAAGCATCCGATGCAGCTCGTGCGCGGTTGCGAGGCCCGCTTCGAGTCCTTCGACCTGCACGATCACAGCGCGAACGGATGGATCGGCGGCGAGCGCTTCGAGTCCGTAACGAAGATGATGCAAGTCGAGGCCGGGTGCTCCCACGAGCCGGCGCAGCGGAGCGCGCGGCATCTGCTCCGGAAGCGCACCGGCGAGGCGAATCGTTACGACCGCGTCGGCGGGAATCTTTGCCGGGCGCACGACCGCGGCCCAGAACCCGGCGATAACCGCAGCGGCGGCGGCGATCAGGACAACGCCCGATCGCCAGTCGCCGGCAGCGCACGCATACGCGCCCGCTCCGCTTAGAATCGCGACCGCGATCGCGATGCGAAATTCCCGGCTTAACCACAAATCTCGGAAAAACGATCTTTTCATCTGCAATACAGGGTCGCCTTTCGACGCCGCTCAATCTACACTACCGTTTTTCTATGACCAGGTCTTTCCTACTCCTGACACTCTGCATCGTCGTTGCGAGTTCGTTCGGATGCTCAAGCGCGAAGCCGCAACCGGCCAAAGCGCCCGCGCCGGTTCCGACTCAACGCACCGGCACGCTCGAAATAACCGCCGGAATCCACGTAATCGCGAGCGTGCCGTTACCGCGCGGGTTCGCGCCGCTCGGCGGATATCCGCCACAATGGCTCGAAAGCGGCAGCGAGGTCGGACTTATCGGCGCTTACAACGGCCGCCTCGTGATGCTCGGCTACAGCGGACCCGGATGGCGCACCGGCCGCGTGATTGCCGCCGAGACCGGCGAAGCCGCCGCCGAACCTGGACGGATTATGGATCTTGCCACGAGTCCCGACGGGATGACGCTCGCGATAGCGGTTGCCGTCGCCGGCAAGGATCGCCTCGATATTGTTCTGCGCGATCTGATTGCGGCGGGTCCGGGGCATCCGATGGCGACCTTCGACGGCCTCTACGATATCGCCAGCGTGAGTTGGCTCAACAACAGCTCGGTCGCGATCGCGCTGCGTCCGAGCGCAAAACAGCCCGAAATTGTTCCCGCTGCGCCTGCCGATAGCGGCGCTACGCCGCCTCCGGCGCAGCCGACCACCGGCCTGCAGATCCTGGTCGTGGCGGGAACCGGATCGGTCGCGCCGATGAAGCTACCCTGCTCGATTGGCGCGCTTAGCTGGAGTCCGCTCGGCGTGTATGCGGTCAGCGTGGGAGGTCCCGGATTGGCTCCTGCGCTGATCGATCGGCGCCATTCGACCTGTGCGCCGCTGCGAGCGAATGCGCCCGTGCGGGTGCTCGGATGGGACCCGGTGAACGAACGCTCGTTCTTGTATGTACAGCCGATTCCCGCGAGCAAGAGCGTCGGCGTGTACGAGCACAACATCGGCACCGGACGGGACAAGATTATCGCAGTCTCGAGCGCCGCGGCCGCTTATACGGGCGGCGGCGTGGTGATCGCGCTCGGTAATCAGAATCTTACGTTCAAGGCGATCGCGGCGACGCCGTTTCTACCGGTAACGGCGCAACTGGCGCTGTTCGATCCAAATCAGCCCGAAATCAGTATCAAGCAGCTCGGGTTTCAGACCGTGCCGCCGATGCTCGCGGCGAGCTCGATGACGTATGCGAAGGCTACCGATCGGGTGGCGATCGAAACGTACCAGCCGTCGGCGCGCGTGGCGCTGCGCAAGATAATCACGTACACGATGCACGCCGACGACGCGTTTCAGATCGCGTACGGACCCGCGCGGGGCGTCGCCGAGATGAGTTGGTCGCCCAAGGGGCAATGGCTTGCCATCGCCGACGGCGACGCTTCTGGCGCCGCGCTGACGATAATTGAGCCTCCGGAGTGACGGATCGCGCCAGACACGTCAGCCTAATTACGGCCGCGATGCTTGGCGAGTCCGCCCGCGTGAGCTATTCGATCAAAGAGGATTATTTCCGCGAACGAACGGCCGGGCCGCAATCGGGCCGCTCACGAAAAGGGGGACGCATTGAATTTTCCCGCGTTCAAGCTTTGCCGCGCGATTCTGATTGCGCTCGTAATCGTTGCAGGCGCCGCCCGATATGAGCAGGCTTACGCCGCCGACAGTTGCACCGCTTTTGGCGACCCGCCCGCGACGCTGTACGCTGACCCCGTTCCGACTTGCCCGAACGGTTCGCTGCTCGGCCCGTGGGCGGATAGCGACGGCACCGACCGCTACGCCTGTCTGTGGACGCCGGCGAATCTCTCGCAATCGACGCCGATGCCGATGGTCGTGTTTCTGCATCCGTCTCTCTACACCGCGGATATCGTAACCTACACAAACCTGCTCGATTATATCGACACGGCCAAACTCGCCGCCGACGCGCGCACTAAGGGCTTCATCCTGCTCGCGCCCGAGGGCCGCAATACCAGCCACTACTATCCTGCGGGCGATTCCAGCGGTCCTGGATGGGACAACTGGTACCGGCAGTTCCAGTCCCCGGCAACAGTGTCGGGAAATTCACCGGAGAACGTTGACGCGGCGGCGATCGACCATTTCATTTCCGTGGAGACGGCGACGGGCGCAGTCGATCCGAACCGGATCTATATGACCGGGTGGTCAAACGGCGCGGCGATGTCGTACATCTACGCCCTAAATCGTCCGAATATCGCAGCGATCGCCGTGTATTCAGCGCCCGATCCGTGGGCCTTCACCAACGATCCCTGTGAACAGACACCGGTTGCCGGCACTCCGGCCGATATCAGTCAGGCTCAGATTACCGATCCGGGCGTCCCGACCTTTCAGGTTCACAACGCCTGCGATCTGGCCGCGATCTGTCCCAACACCGAACGGCTTGAAGACCGGCTGAGAACGGCCGGGGTTACCGCCGACGACGTTATAATCGGAAACCCCAGATTTCCGACCGACTCGTTTTATCAGGAGCGCACCCGTCGTTGTATCGCGCTGTGCGGCACAAACCCGGACGGCGACGGCACCAACGCCGAGGGTCTGGACAATCACGCGCGATGGCCGACCAAATGGACGCGCACGATGCTTGCCTTCATGCGCAAGCATCCGCTCGACAAGCGCAGAAAAAAATAAAGCCGACGACGACGACCTCGAGCCAGCGCCCTGTCCACGGTCTCGATTAACGATGCGCCTGCCAATAGGCGGATGCGGTCGCAAAAGCGGAGGCGGCGCGCTCGAAGCTGTCGAAGACCACCAATCCGCGCGCACGCGCGAGCTCTTTGCCTCGCGCAACGATCGCCTCGACGTGGGCGGGATGCAAAATTACGGCGAAGGGCTTGCTCGAAGCGGCGGCGAACTCGGCGATTTTGTCGAGCAGCGTCGTGATTTCATCTTCATGCGTCGCCCACCTTGCGGCGCGAAAACCGGTTCCGATTTCGAGCGCGATCGAATCGATCGCTGGATCGCGATCGAGAATCGCGAGGATTCGATCCAGACCGCCCGGATGGATTCCCGAGCCAATCGTGCCGCCGGCGTCGAGCGGATTGCGGTAGCTGCCGCCGATCACGTTGAAGAAGGTCTTGAGCTCGTTGTAAGAGGACTCCGACAGGGCCGGAATCTCGAGGCCCGCGGCGGCGAACGTGTCGGTAATTACCACCGATTGTCCGCCCGTCATCGCGACCAGCCCCATCCCTCGGCCGGTCACTTTGCGTCCGCGCGAAAGCAGCTCGACCGCGTCGAGCATCGCATCGAGCGAGCCGACTTCGACGGCGCCGGCCTGCCGCACGAGCGCGCTCCACAGCGCGCGGGGCGTCGCAAGCGATCCCGTGTGGGAAAACGTGGCGCGCGCGCCGGCCTCGGTCGTGCCGCCCTTCCACACGACCACCGGGTGACGCGCGGCGGCGGCGCGCAGGCTTTCAAAAAAGCGGCGGCCGTCGCGCACGCCTTCGATATACATCCCGATTACGCGCGTGGCCGGATCGGCCGCCATCAGGTCGATATAATCGGCGGCTTCGAGGACGAGCACATTGCCGATCGACGCGGCGAGATTGACGCGAACGCCGTGCGCCGCCGCTTGTATGCAGAAGTTGATCGTATGCGTGCCGCTCTGGGAGATGAACGATACGTCGCCCGCCTCTCCAGTCTTGCCGTCCGGATAATTGCGCATCCCGATGGAAGGATTGGCGAGTCCCATGCAATTCGGTCCGACCAGCGCGATCTCGCTGCCGAGCGCGATCTCGCGCAGCTCGGATTCGAGGCGGATACCGAGCTCTTCGCCGGTTTCGGAAAATCCGGAGGTGAAAAACCCGATCGCGCCGACTTTGTTCGCGACGCAATCGCGCAGGATGCGCGGCGCCACCTGGCGCGGCACGGCGCTGATCGCGTAGTCGATGGGATCTTTGATTTCAGCCAGGCTCTTGTGATTCTCGACGCCCATCGCCTCAATTCCGGCGATCTCGTTCGGATCGATCTGGACCGAGTAAAGCTTGGTCTTGAGATTGGCGAGCGCGCGCAGCCACAAATAACCGCCGGCCTTCTTGTCGCCGATCACGACGACCGAGCGCGGATAAAACGCACGCTTGAGATTCTCGAGGCGCGCCGCGCGATGCGGATCGTCCGATGCCGTCGCGGGCGGCGCACCAAGCATCACGCGCGCATCGAGCACGCTGACGCCGTGCTCGTACGCCACAACCGGATTCAAGTCCATCTCGCGGACTTCGGGATGCGCCGCTGCGAATTCGGAGAGCTTCGCGAGCATCGCGGCGACTGCGTCGATATCCACCGCGCCACGGCCGCGCACGCCGTGGAGAATCGCCGCGCCGCGCAGTTCGCCGAGCATCGCGCGCGCCTCGCTGGCACTGATTGGCGCCAGGCGCAAAGCCGTGTCCTTCAGCACCTCGACGAGGATCCCGCCGAGGCCGACCATGATCGTCGGGCCGTAGCGATCGTCGCGGACGATTCCGGCGAGCAGCTCAACGCCACCGCCCGCGGCCATTGGCTGCACGGCAACGCCCTCGAACTTTGCGCCGGGAGCTTTCGCGGCGAGGTTCGCCTTGATTCGCTCGAATGCGGCGCGAACGTCCTCGGAGTTGGCGAGGCCAAGCTCGACGCCGCCGACTTCGCTCTTGTGGCTGACGTCGGGGGACAGAACCTTGAGCACGACTGGAAAGCCTTGGCGCGCCGCGATTGCGGCCGCTTCGGCGGCGGAGGACGCCGAGGCGGGAATCGCAACGCTGATTCCGAGCTCGGCGATGATTCGCTTGGCGTCGATTTCTGAAAGTGCGAGGCGCCCCGCGCGCGAGGCGTCCGCGATTATCTGCGCTATTGTAGAGTCACTCACAATCGTCGCGTATAGCAAAGCTGCGCGAGGTTTTGAACCGCGCGGAGCAAAGCCGGAGCATTTCCGGGAGCAATCGAGCATGAAACTTCAGAGCCGGCCCAAGGTTTTCGTGACCCGGGAAATCGCCGAAGCGCCCCTTGCCGTGCTGCGCCGCGCCGCGCAAGTCGAAGTGTGGGGGCGTCCGACGCCGCCGCCGTACAGCGAGTTGCGGCGCAAGCTGCGCGACGCCGACGGCGCGCTTACGATGCTGACGGATCGGATCGATGCCGCGGCGATCGCCGCCGCGCCGCGATTGCGCGTCGTGAGCAACTTTGCGGTGGGAGTTGACAATATCGATCTCGAAGCGGCCACGCGCGCGGGCATCGCGATCGGCCACACCCCTGGAGTGCTGACCGATGCGACGGCGGACTTCGCGTTCGCGCTGATGCTGGCGGCGGCGCGGCGGGTCGCGCAGGGCGACAGGTTGGTGCGCGCGGGAAAGTGGACGACGTGGGGACCGCGCGTGCTGCTCGGTCCGGAGGTGTTTGGCGCGACGCTCGGAATCATCGGATGGGGCGCGATCGGACGCGCGATGGCGCGGCGGGCGGTCGGCTTTCAAATGCGTGTGCTGTACGCGACGCGGTCGGCGCCAAAGCGGGCCGAGACCGACGCCAGGCTCGCCGGCGCGCGGCGAGTCACAATCGACCGGCTGCTGGTGGAGTCGGATTTCGTATCGTTACACGTTCCGCTCACAGCCCAAACGCGCCATCTGCTTGGGGCACGGGAGTTCGCTCGGATGAAGCGCGGCGCGATTTTGATCAACACGGCGCGCGGGGCGGTCGTCGATGAACGCGCGCTGGCGCGCGCAATCCGCTCCGGTCATCTGGGCGGCGCCGGACTTGACGTGACCGATCCGGAACCGATCGCGCGCGGCGACGCGCTGCTCAAGCTCGACAACGTAGTGATCACGCCGCATATCGGGAGCGCGAGTTACGCGACGCGCGAGAGGATGGCGGCAATCGCGGTCGAGAATCTGATCGCGGTCTTCGCGGGGAAAAAGCCGCCACGATGCGCGAATCCCTCCGTAGCGTTGCGCCCGGCCGACAAGCCGCGCGAGGGCTAGGCGCCGATTGTAAGCGCGCG
>JAJZAG010000172.1 GCA_021799555.1 Deltaproteobacteria bacterium
CAAGCCTGCGATCGAAAGTTCGATAGACATGCCGGATTGATTCCGGGAAAATGCTCCTGCTCAGGTTTGTCAAGCCTCGCTAGCGAGGTTCGCTCAGTGCCGTTCGACGGAGGAATCGATGCATCGTAGCGATGTTTGTTCGGCGCCGCGCTCGCGAATCGCGCGACCCTTCATCATGTCTGGCGCGTTGGCGGTGATGCTCGCGATCTCTTCCGCCTTTGCGCCGCCGGTATGGGCGTTGTCGGCACTATGGATCGCGAACAACAGCTCCAACAATCTCGAGGTATTTGGAAAGAAGCAACAGACAATAACCGGAGTTGCACATCCGGGCGAAGTCGCAACATCGGGTAGCCCGTTAGGCATCGCATTCGATCGCAAGGCCAATCTATGGACCACGATCGGAGGCACCGAGCTCCAGGAATTTACCAAACGGACATTGGCGCGGATGCAAAGAGCGCCGTCGCCGTCGGCGGTGGTCACAAGTACGTCATTCGAGAAACTTGTTGGATGCAACTTCGACAGGGCCGGCAACCTCTGGATAGCTGACGCTGCGGGGTCGATCCATGAGTTGAGCGCCACTCAGTTGAACGCCGGAACCGCGCTAGTCGTGCCGGCGGCGGAACTTACGGCGCCGGGTCATTTTGTATCGCCGCAGTTCGTGGCCTTCGACAAAACCGGGAATCTGTGGGTATCAGATGAGAACGCCAATGCGGTCTTCGAATTCACCCCGAATCAACTCCAGTCTGGCGGCGATGAAGTTCCGCGGGTGCTCAACACGGGACTGGCTTTGCCGGGAGAGTTGGCCTTCGATCGAAAGGGGAATCTCTGGGTTGCGAATTTTGGCGCTGCTGACGCGGCTGAATTCTCGAAATCGAGCTTGGCGGGTGGCGGAAGTCCGGCACCGATCGCGACGATTGTCAGCCGCAACAATATCCTGAACGGCGCCTGGGGTCTCGCCTTCGATCAAACCAACGATTTGTGGATCGCAAATTACAACACCGGTGCGGTTATGAAGTTCGGACCGGCGCAGCTCCTCATGAAGCATCCGCTGCTGCCCAAGGTATTCATCCTCGGCGCGCAAAATTTCGCCTACCAAATCACCTTCGGCCCTACGCCGTAAGCGTGCGGAGCTGCGATGCGATTGTGGGAGTTCTCGGCGCTTGGAATGGTGGGCAGGGAGTGAATCGAACACTCGACACGAAGATTTTCAGTCTTCTGCTCTACCGACTGAGCTACCTGCCCACCGTGGCGGAAAGTGCGCGCTCCGCGCGCTGGTCTTGAGCGATCATTCGTACCCATAGTCGGGCGCGCATGCAACCGGCGCGCGCAGGTTTCGGAGCGATACCGGCGGCATTCGCGCTAGCGCGAGAGCCGCTCGCATCGCGCTTCGACGAAGTCCGCCACCTTCGCTTCGAGGCTCACGCCGTCGAGCCGATCGATTTCTTGAACTCCGGTCGGGCTCGTGACGTTTACCTCGGTCAGAAAATCGCCGATGATGTCGAGCCCGACAAAATACAGGCCGTCGCGCGCAAGCCGCGGCTTGAGCATCGCGCAAATCTCACGATCGCGCGCGGTAATCTGTGCTTTTACGCAGGTTCCGCCGACATGGATATTTCCGCGATGGTCGTCTTCGCGCGGCACGCGCAGCGTGCCGCCGATCGGTTCACCGTTGAGGACGATAAGGCGCTTGTCGCCGGCGCGGACCTCCGGAATGTATCGTTGCGCCATGATCGGGCGCGTTTCGAAGCGGGTGATAGTATCGAGAATCGCGCCCAGGTTGCGATCGGAGACGTGCACGAAGAAAATGCCTTCGCCGCCATGTCCGTCGAGCGGTTTGACGATCATCTCACCGCCTTGCTCGGCCATGAATTTGCGCAGCCGCGCAGTTTCGTAGGTGACGAGCGTCGGTGGAATCGCGCCGGGAAAATTCAGCGCGTAGAGCTTTTCGTTGGCTTCGCGCAGTCCGGCCGGGCTATTAAGCACGAAGGTTCGCCGCGAATCCGCCAGGCTGAGGAGCATCGTCGCGTATAGATAGTTCGCGTCCGCCGGAGGATCCTTGCGCATCCAGACCGCGGCGAAATGCTCGATCGCATAGTCGTCGCCTTCGTCGAGGTAGCGATAATGTGGTGTCGCGCGCATCACCTCGCAGCGCCGCGCGCGCATCATCACCTGCGTCCCGCGTGCGTAAATATCCTGCAAACCAACGAAGTACACCTCATGTCCGCGTTTGAGCGATTCGAGCATGAAGGCGAACGTGGTGTCCTTGTCGACGAGGACTCTCTCGATCGGGTCCATTATGAAAGCGAACTTGTGCGGCACTCGGGACTCTCCTCCGTATCGATTCACTATACTCCGCTTGCCAGCCATTGCGCTGCTATTGCAATTGCTGCGATCACGGCGGTCTCGCTGCGCAACCGGTTGGGTCCGAGTCCCGCGGCGATAAATCCCGCCTGTGAAGCCAGTGCGCGCTCGTCCGCGTCGAAATCGCCCTCGGGGCCGCACGCGATCAGAATCGCGCGAGGGCGCTCGCGTTCGAGGATCGCGCCTGCCGGCTCAGCTCCGGGCGTGCAGATCAGTCGGATGCCGCCAAAAGTTGGATCGCGGCGTGCCGCACTGACCAGGCCCGCAAAATCGATCGCCTCGTGCACTCGCATCGGTGGCACTGCCATACTTTGTTTGGCGGCCGCGATCGCTAGCCGATTCCATCGCGCGATACGCTCAGCGCCGGGCGCTCGTACCAAGCCGCGAGCGCAAACCACCGGCCATAATGATGTCGCGCCCAGCTCGGCGGCCTTCTCGGTAAGAAAATCCATTCGCGGACCTTTGATGATCGCGGGTGCGATGATTAGCTCCGGACGCGATTTTGCCGCGTGCAGCGCAAGGATGCGAAGTTCAGCGACCGCGTGTCCGTAACGTTCGAGCCGCGCTGAATACTCCGCGCCGCTTGCGTCGATTAGAGTTACCGTGTCGCTGGGCGCGACTCGCGCTACGTCGCGCATATGGTGCGCCTCGGCGCCGGTAATTCGGGCGATTCCATCCGGCCCGGGCGCCGCGTCGAGAGCGAATCGTGGCGGAGTTTTCATCGCGCGAACCTAAGCGTGGCCCAACCTCGACTGCGCGACTCGGAAACGAATCGTAGCATCGGGCGATAGGCTCGAATTACGCCTCGCGATTCGCTGGCGAGAATTCCGCTCAGAACCAGGTTCCCGCCGGGTGCGAGACGGCACGCAAGTTCAGGCGCCATTTCAATAAGTACGCCGGCCAGGATGTTCGCGACGATCAAATCGAAACGCCCACGTAGTGAATGCAGCGGAATCGCCGAGAAACGGATCGCCCGGCTCGCTCCGTTATGGTCAGCATTATCGCGCGCATTTTCCAGCGCGTCGGCGTCGATATCGATCGCGACAACTCGCGTTGCCCCGAGGATCCTGAGCGCAATCGCCAGCAATCCCGACCCGGTACCAACGTCGAGTGCGCTGCGGGCGGTTTGAGAGTCAGAAGTTATCGTCTCGATAGCGCGCAGTGCTCCAGCGGTCGAAGGATGGTGCCCTGTCCCGAAGGCGCGTGCTGGTTCGATGACAATCGTCTTGCGACCTCGCTCGGTCTTCCGATCCCACGGCGGCGCGATCAGGAAAGTTCGTCCGACGCGAAATGGCCGAAACCGATCTTGCCACATTGTAGCCCATCCGGGATCGTTGATCCGGCGCGGGGCAACCAGAGGTTCTCCCGTTGCCAGCATCCCCGAATGGCGCATGGCAGAGCGGATGCGCGCGAGCTTGCGGGACCCAAGTTGAGAAAAGAATGCCTCGAGGGTAACGACGGGACGCGGGCGCTCATTGGGGCGTGCGAGCTCCGCGACGGCGCATCCGAGCGCGCCGTTCGCGACCAATAATCCGGCGGCCTCGTCCGCCATTGCGGAGGGAGTGCGAAACACGGCCTTGGTATACGATCGAGCGATGCGCGTCGGATTGGTCATCGGAGCCGGCAAAGATTTTACGCGAGATTAAGCCGCGAGGGCATCGGCGCGGCCGCATCACCCGAATACGCTGTGGAGACATGGAGAGGTTGCGATTGCCGATCCGAGCCGGCTCCGCGTAAAATTCTATTGCCCCATCATGAGTGCGGAAACCAGATAATGAGCTCGCGGGTCCTGAACATCGCCCATCGCGGCGCCAGCAAGGCATTTCCGGAGAACACCATCGCGGCGTTTCGCGCCGCCTGCGCCGCAGGCGCCGACATGTGCGAACTCGACGTGCAGCCCTCGCGCGACGGAGTAATCGTCGTGATCCATGACGACACCGTCGATCGAACCACCGACGGACACGGCGCAGTTTCCTCTCTGACCCTCGAGGAGTTAAAGCGTCTCGACGCGGGAGGCGGTGAGAGGATTCCTACTCTTGACGAAGTTTTCGCCGCGACGGCGGGGCGATGCGGGCTTAACGTCGAGCTGAAGGCGGCCGGGATCGAGCGCAAAGTTGCCGCAATCATGCGCAAGTGGAACGCGGCGGAGACCTCGATGGTGTCGAGCTTCGACTGGGGAACGCTGGAAGCGATGCGCGCCATCGCACCTGAGATACGCGCGGGAGTGCTCGCCGAGAAGAAGCCGCAGCGGATGCTCGAGGCGGCGGCGCGGATGGCGGCATACGCGGTCAATCCGCGTTTCGACCTTGCCGATTCCGAACTGTGCGTGGCCGCACACAAGCAAGGCTGCAAAGTTCTGGTCTGGACCGTCGATAGCTTGGAGGTGATGCGCAAGCTGATTGCGGCCGGTGTGGACGGAATCATGAGCAATTACCCCGACCGGGTACGAGCGATGCTGGGCGCGTAATGGGACGAATCAGCGACGACAAGATCGAAGAGGTTCGGGCCCGCGCCGACATCGTCGAGATTATAGGTGCCCATGTTCGGCTGCGGCGCACAGGCCGCAACTATACCGGTCTCTGCCCGTTTCACCAGGAAAAAACGCCCTCGTTTTCGGTCAACCCCGAGCGCGGATTCTTCCACTGCTTCGGCTGCGGCGCGGGTGGAACGGTATTCAACTTCATCATGAAGACGGAGGGGCTTACTTTCCCCGAGGCGGTGAGGCAGATGGCGCGCCGCTACGGAGTCGAACTGCCGCAGGCCGAGTATGGGGAGGGTCCGAGTGCGGGAGCGCGCGACGCGCTCTTTCGGGCCAACGAAATCGCCGCCGAGTTCTTCGAGCGTGCGCTGTGGAAGAGCGCCGAAGGCGCGGCCGCGCGGAAGTACCTGGAGGCGCGAGGAATCACTGCCGCAACGGCGCATGCATTCAAGCTCGGCTTCGCTCCGGCCGAGCCGGTGTGGTTATCCAGAGCGCTCGAAAAACGCGGACTCGCGGCCGCAGGCGCAACGGTCGGGCTTTTGAAGAGCGAGTCCGCTGGGATGCGCGATATGTTCCGGGCGCGCGTGATGTTCCCGATTCGTGATGTGCAGGGACGCGTCGTCGCATTCGGCGGCAGGGCTCTCGACGATAGAAAGCCGAAATATCTGAACTCGCCCGAGTCGCCGCTCTACTCAAAGACGCGCACGCTGTACGGGCTATTCGAATCGCGGGCCGCGATCGCGGCTAAGGATCGCGCGATTCTTGTCGAGGGCTACATCGACGCAATCATGCTCTGGCAGACCGGCTTCAAAGAGACGGTCGCCGGATGCGGTACGGCGCTCACCGTCGAACAATTGCGGATGCTCAGCCGGCACACGCGCAATGTGCTCGCATGCTTTGACGGAGACAGCGCGGGGCGCAAGGCCTCGCTGCGTGCGCTCGAGATATTTCTGCAAGCGGGATTGCTGGGGCGGGGGATTTTCCTTCCCGCCGGATCAGACCCCGACACGTTTATCCGCGAGGGCGGGGCCGAAGAATTCGCGCGGCTTGCCGATTCGGCGGAACTGCTGATCGACTATTTTCTTTCGGCGCAAGCCGATTCGGCTGGCCGTTCGTTAGCCGGACGCGCGCAAGCCGCGGAGCGAGTGGCGGCGATGCTGCGGATGGTTTCGAACAACTTTGAGTTCGACATGCTCGCACGCAAGGCCGCGCCGCTGCTCGGCGTAGGCGAAGAACTCCTGCGCCGTGAAGCTCGCCGTCCCGGACACGTTCAATGGCCTCAAGCACCTGCCACGGTGCCCACAAAGCCGCGAGCGGTAGCCGATGCGGGCACGCGCGCCGAGATTGGATTAATCGCGATCGCGCTGTTGCATCCCGAGCTTCGCATCGAAATTGCCGCGGCCGCACCCGAGCGGAATTACGCAAACCTTGAGCTTGCGCAGGCCCTGATGACCGTATGCACCAGCGAGGAACCGCATGAGGCGATGGTCGGGTGGGCTGCTCGGAACCTTACCGCGGAACAGCAGGCAACGGTCGCGGAGATGGCGGTTGGCGATTTTGTGACAACCCGCGAGAGAGCGCGCTCTCTCGCCGCCGACTATCTGACCGCCTTGGAGCGGCGCCGTCGAGTGCGCGAGGTCGAGTCTCTTAACCGCAGTGCCCGCGCGTCGTCAGCCTCGCGCGAGGGCGAAGATCGGGCCGCAGCGGCGGCGCAGGCGGTGATTTCGCTCAGGCGGGAATCGGAAACGCGGCGATGAAGCAATGGCAGAGTCCTCAAACGAATTTTGCTCGCACCACTTATACCCTGCGCCGCGAATTGGTAGAATCAAGGGTCGCTCGATGCATTTTCAAGGGCCCATAGCTCAGCCAGGTTCAGAGCTGCCGGCTCATAACCGGCTGGTCCCAGGTTCAAATCCTGGTGGGCCCATCCCCTTAGAGACTGATTTAATTGCAACACCGGGCGCGCACGCGGCTTGGTTCGCGCGCGCGCAGTGGAGGATGAATTGCGCGAAGAGATAGCGCGGTTGATGGACCTGCAGGTCCTTGACCGCCAGCTGAAGGAACTGGAACTTTCGCTGGCTGACGTCGCCGGACGAGTCGAGCAACTGCGAGCCGAAACCGACAAGAACCAGACCGAGCTGCAGCGGCTCACCGAGGAAGATCAGCAAGCGAGCGCGGCACGCAAGCGGATCGAAAAGGATTTGGCCGAAGGCGAGGCGCGAATCCGCAACAAGCGGATGCGACTCAACCTGGTTCGCACCGACAAGGAACTGCAAGCCGTCACGACTGAAGTCGAGTCGCTCAAGGAAACCAATCAGCGCTTGGAGTCCGAGTTGGCGGCGCTTAACGAATCTGTGGGTGTGCGCGCCACGAGTATCAAGGAACTTGGCGAAATTGTCGCCAACGGCCGCGCTGAACTCGCCGCAGCCGAAAAAGAGATCGCGGACCGGGTGGAAAGTCTTAAGTCCGCTATCACCACGCAGCGCGCCGAACGCGACAAGGCGGCGGACGGTATCGATCGCGCGCTGCTGTCGCGATACACGATGCTATTCCAGCGGCGTGCGGGTGTTGCGATTGCGGTTGTCAAGCCGCTGGCGAAAGATGGCAAATGCAGCGGATGTCAGCGGCTACTTCCGCCACAGCTTTACAACGAGATTCAAAAGCCCAAGCAGGTGCAGATTTACTCCTGCCCGAATTGCCAGCGAATCCTATTTTACGAAGCGGTTCCTCAGACGTCTGAAGAATAGCCGCGTCGCCGCGCGACTGGCTCCACGCGCCCTGCTACAATTCTCACGCCGGAGTGAGTCGGGCGATCGCTCTTTGCAACGAGAGAGGAAAGTCCGGGCTCCATAGGGCAGGATGGCCGCTAACGGCGGCGCGGAGCGATCCGCGGAAAGTGGCACAGAAATCAGACCGCCCTAACGGGTAAGGGTGAAATGGTGGGGTAAGAGCCCACCGGCGCGCGAGTGATCGCGCGCGCATGCCAAACCCCATCCGGAGCAAGACCAAATAGGAGGGTGAGCGGCCCGCTCTTATCCCTCGGGTGTGGTCGCACGAGCGTTCGAGCAATCGGGCGCCTAGAGGAATGATCGCCA
This sequence comes from Deltaproteobacteria bacterium, assembly GCA_021799555.1. Lineage (GTDB taxonomy): Bacteria > Desulfobacterota > Binatia > Binatales > Binataceae > JBARDN01. The sequence continues at coordinate 7,936 of JAJZAG010000172.1, forward strand.
CCCGCAAGGGCACAGAACCCGGCTTACAGACTCACTCCGGTTCTATTTGATGGCGAGCGGTGCGGCAGCCGCTTCAAGCGTACGCAAAATATCCGTGCCGTTGGTTATGTATCCCGCGAT